>JALRCN010000036.1 GCA_023257295.1 Nitrosomonas sp.
CGTCCTGGTAATACGCTTTCTCGCTTAGAAACATCACATCGTCCGCTTCGCCAGCCGGTTGATACGACAGCACTTGCCCGGCATGCAGCGAGATCAGCGCTTTGGCTTTGGCGGTTTTAACCTGAATCATCGGCAAGCCGCCTTTACCGGCGATAAATTCGAGTTGTCCGTTGAGTTTATATTTTGCATTGAGTTGTTCGATGGTCATGATTATTCCTGTATAAAAATTGTTGAATTTTTGTTATGGCTTGATGGGTATCACACGACTGGCTGCCAGTTTAGCACGCTCTCGAGCTTGATTCGTACCCTCGCCGTTGGCCAGCGCCACGCCCATGCGGCGCCGTTTGAACGATTCCGGTTTTCCGAACAGCCGCAAATCGCTTTGCGGTACGCGCAGCGCTTCGGTCACGCCGGAAAACGCGATGCCCTTGGCTTCCAGTTGTCCGTAAATCACCGCGCTGGCGCCGGGCGCGAGCAGCGACGTATCGACCGGCAACCCCAGAATCGCGCGTGCGTGCAGATCGAATTCGCTTTGCTTCTGGCTGCACATCGTCACCATGCCGGTATCGTGCGGGCGCGGGCTGACTTCGCTGAACCACACATCGTCGCCTTTGATGAACAATTCCACGCCGAAGATGCCAAGGCCGCCTAAGTTACCGGTGATTTTTTGCGCGATGCCGCGTGCACGTTGCAGCGCAAGCGACGTCATCGGCTGCGGCTGCCAGCTTTCGACGTAATCGCCGTGTACTTGCACATGCCCGATCGGCTCGCAGAAATAAGTTTGTATCTCGCCCTGCTCGTTCAGTGCGCGCACGGTGAGTTGCGTGATTTCGTAATCGAAATGAATCACGCCTTCGACGATCACCCGCCCCTGATCGACGCGGCTGCCGCTCGCGGCATAGCTCCACGCCGCCTCGACTTCTTCTGCACGGTCGACACGCGATTGTCCCTTGCCGGATGACGACATCACCGGTTTGACGATGCACGGATAGCCGATTTTGCCGTCGATGGCAGCGCGCAATTCGTCCAAGCTGTTGGCAAAAGCATACGGCGACGTCGGCATGCCGAGCGTTTCCGCCGCCAGACAGCGAATACCCTCGCGGTTCATCGTCAGGCGCGCCGCGCGCGCCGTTGGAATCACGGTGGCGATACCGGCCTGCTCGATCTCCAGCAACATGTCGGTGGCGATTGCTTCAATTTCCGGCACGATGATGTGCGGGCGTTCCTGTTCGACCAATGTGCGCAATGCCTGGCCATCGGCCATATTGATCACATGCGCACGATGCGCCACTTGATGCCCCGGCGCATCGGCGTAACGATCCACCGCAATGGTTTCCACGCCCAGGCGCTGCAACGCGATGATCACTTCCTTACCTAATTCGCCGCTGCCTAGCAGCATCACCTTGGTCGCCGAAGGACTCAGCGGAGTACCGATGATCGATGGTGTTTTCATAATGATTACTCCAGAATAGCTGTTCTTTTTTGATGTTGCTGCTGCAAAGCCCATTGCACATGCTCGCGCACCAATTCCGATTCATCGTCCGCGCGAGTTTGCAGTGCCTGCATGATTGCTTCGGTATATGGTGCGTTGCCAAGCCCGACGGCGATATTGCGCAACCACTGCGCGTAGCCGATACGCCGGATCGCACTGCCCGCAAGATTAGCTTCGAACATTGCTTGCGTCCAGCCGAACAATTCAATCAGCGATACATCATCCAAACCATGGCGAACATGAAAATCGCTCTCGGTAGTGATTTGTGCGAATTTATTCCATGGACAAACCAGTTGGCAATCATCGCACCCGTAAATGCGATTGCCGATCAGCGGGCGCAACTCCACCGGTATGCTGCCTTTCAATTCGATCGTCAGATATGAGATACACCGCCGTGCATCGACTTCGTAAGGCGCCACAATCGCCTGTGTCGGGCAGATATCGATACAGCGGGTGCAACTGCCGCAATAACTGCTGACTTCCTCATCAGTCGGCAATGGCAGATCGACATACATTTCCCCCAGAAAGAACATCGAACCCGCCTGCCGGGTCAGCAGCAGCGTATGCTTGCCCTTCCACCCCAGCCCGGATTTTTGCGCCCAGGCCACTTCCATCACTGGTGCACTGTCGGAAAATACCCGGTAATGAAATGTTCCTGCTTCTTCGACAATCTTATCAGCCAGTTTCTGCAACCGCGCACGCACCACCTTGTGATAGTCGCGCCCCAGCGCATAGCGCGAAATAAAAGCGCTTTCGCCGGAATTTATCACATCCCAACTATTTTTGGCCGCAGGCGGTTTATGATTCATGCAGACCGAAATAACCCGCTGTGTACCGGGTTCCAGCTCAGCCGGCCGAGTGCGCTTGGTGCCATGTTTCGCCATATAATCCATATCACCGTGATATCCTTTTTCCAGCCATGCGAACAAACCTGATTCGACAGCGGTCATATCCGCATTGGCATCGGCGATGCGGATATCATGAAAACCCAATTCCTTGCCCCACACTTTAATTGACTGCGCCAACGCGGCATAATCCGGTAATTTCTTCGCTGAGGTATTTTCTTGCATCGCACACATTTAGATGATTTCGAGCCTGTTCCGAGCTTAACTATTGCTTTGCCAGACGAAGCCGCCACGCTGGAATTCGGCAAAAATTTTGCTGCTTGCTTGCGCGCCGGATTAATCGTTTTTTTATATGGCAACCTGGGTGCCGGTAAAACGACTTTGACGCGCGGTATTTTACACGGCCTTGGATACACGCACAGCGTCAAGAGTCCCACATACAATTTAGTTGAAATCTATAATTTTTCTCAGTTATACTTGTATCACTTTGATTTTTATCGATTCAGTGATTTTTTGGAATGGGAAGAAGCAGGCTTCCGAGAATATTTCAATTTAGAATCAATATGTTTAGTGGAATGGCCTGAAAATGCAGGAAATTTTTTGCCGACGGCGGATCTGCAAATTTTTCTCGACATTCTCGAAACCGGACGCAATCTCGAGGTTCGCGCCGGTACTGAAACAGGAAAACGATGCCTAGAAACGCTGAAAAACCGGAAAACTTCATAATCGGAAATCTTACCCGCAGTCGATCCGAGTCGACGCATCACGCCCTGCTTTCCTTTCTCAGCCTATTCGTCCTGCTCGTTTGTTTGTTTTTCAGTCACAGCGCCTCAGCAACCAATCTCGCCATTAAATCCGCACGCATCGGATTAACTCCGGATTACACGCGCATTACCCTTGAATCCAACCGTCCGCTGGATTACGAACTAAGCATGCTCAACAACCCTCACCGGGTGGTCATCGATCTCAACAACACAAAAGTTTCGCCGGTACTTTCTTCGCTATCGCAACAAATCGATGCCATCGATCCGTTTGTACAGCGCATCCGCATCGGCCAATTCAACCCCAATGTGACACGATTGGTCCTTGATTTGAAAGCCAATGCCGTTCCGCGCACTTATGTCATCGCGCCCAAAGACAATTACGCTTATCGCTTGGTTCTCGATGTGCATCATGCGGCGCAAGACACGCCGGTCGCGCCACAAACGCAGATCAACCCAGCTGTCAATAACAATTTTGACGTCGACTCTCTGGATCGGCTGGTTGCTTCGTTATCGCCAAACAATCCACAAAAAACAGTCAGTCTGCTCCCTTCTGCCCCATTGCCTTTACCAAAACCGCAATCAAGCCAAGCCAATAATCCATCTTCTGCCAAGCAAGTCGCCAAAACCCGCGTAATTCCTCGCGCGCTCATCGTAGCGATCGATCCGGGTCATGGCGGAAAAGATCCCGGTGCGGTTGGCAGCCAAGGCACGTATGAAAAGGATGTCACACTGGAAATCGCCAGAAAACTCAAAGCGCGTATCGACAAAGAGCCCAATATGCGTGCAGTGCTGACACGCACCGGCGATTATTACATCTCGCTGCCGCAACGCCGCATTAACGCCCGCAAAGCCAATGCCGATTTGTTTATCTCGATCCATGCCGACGCTAACCCTAAAGCGCACGCGCACGGCTCGTCGGTGTATACGCTATCGGAGCACGGCGCGACATCAACTACTGCGAGTTGGCTCGCCAATAAAGAAAACAGCGTCGACGATTTGATGGGCGGTATCGACATTGCCAACAAATCTAAGGACATCAAGGAATTGTTACTGGATTTGTCGCTAAGCGCGACGATCAACGACAGCACAAAACTGGCCGATTATGTACTGAAACAACTCGGCAGCATTAATCACTTGCATAAGCGCAATATCGAGCAAGCCGGATTTGCCGTACTAAAATCGCCGGATATTCCTTCAATCCTGGTTGAAACCGCATTTCTAAGCAACCCGAAAGAAGAAGTCAAATTACGCGACACCGGCTATCAAAACAAAATGGCCGACGCACTGTTTGCAGGTATTAAGAAATACTTCGCGGATAATCCGGCGTTGTCGCGCGCCGATGTAGCTCAAGCCAAGTAAGTTTTTATTGTTTTAACACCGCAACGTAAGCGCCGATAATTTTTCACCGGATCGCAATGGCAGTCTTGAATCCATGCCAACAGTTTTATCGTTACACGCTACAATAGCGTATCTTTTTACCGATAAGACCATAATCAAATCCAGCTTGGGATAGTTTTTAGCTAATTTGGCATCCCGATGAATGAAATCAAACCAAAATTGATGTCCACAGGCCCTACCCCCACATCCACGGACCCATGGTATCGGCTTCGTACCGACGACAATTCTCCGTGCATCGTCTTGACGGGAAACTATACTTTCACTGCATTGGAGCACAAGCTGGATCTTTTGAGCACCGAACTGGCTATGCACGCTCAAGATAAAAACCTTGCCTGGGATCTGACCGGCATCGAACAAATGGATGCCGTCGGCACCGCCGTATTGTGGCGCGCCTGGCAGGCGCAACGTCCCAAACGGCTGCAACTGCGTCCGGAACAGAAAAATATGTTCGAGCGGCTTGAGAAGCTACCCGCCCTGCCGTCAAAAATCCGTTATCGCGATTTACTTTGGCCGGTCGTCGCACTGGGAAAGCTGGCGGTGTCGTTATGGCAACATGCGGTAGGATTGGTCATGCTGATCGGACAGTTGCTGCTCGATGTTTTTTATCTGATCCGTCACCCGGTTTACATTCCCTGGCGGGAAATCTCCGCAAACCTTTATCGCACCGGAGCGCAGGCGCTGGGCATCACTGCGCTGGTGGGATTTTTGATCGGCATTGTTTTAAGTTACTTATCCTCGCGGCAATTGCAAATATTCGGCGCTGATATTTTTATTATCAATATCTTAGGATTCAGCATCATTCGCGAGCTCGGTCCCATGCTGGCGGCAATACTCGTGGCAGGCCGATCCGGCTCATCAATGACGGCGCAACTGGGCGTCATGCGCGTAACCCAGGAACTGGATGCTTTGACCGTAATGGGAATTTCGCACAGTCAACGGTTGATTCTCCCCAAAGTACTCGGTCTGGGTATTGCGATGCCGCTATTGGTAATGTGGACCAGCGCAATCGCTCTACTGGGCGGCATGGTTGCAGCCGAACTGCAGCTTGGTTTAAGTGTGCAATATTTTCTCTCGGAACTTCCCGATGCAGTACCCATCGCCAATTTATGGCTGGGCTTGAGCAAGGGTATCGTGTGCGGCATGGTGATCGCGCTGATCGCTTGCCATTTCGGTCTCAGAATTAAACCGAACACGGAAAGCCTGGGCGAAGGAACCACCGCCTCCGTGGTCACCGCAATCACCATGGTTATCATTATCGATGCGATTTTTGCTGTCATCTTTTCTGACGTAGGGCTGTATTAACACATGACATACCCGGAATGCATCATTGAAATCGATGGCTTGGAAACCCGCTTTGGCGATCATGTGATTCATCAGAATGTCAATTTATGCATTTACCGCGGCGAAGTACTCACATTGATCGGCGGATCCGGTAGCGGAAAAACCACGCTACTGCGTCAAATGCTAGGCTTGGAACAGCCGTATCAAGGCACGGTTAGAATTTTTGGCAACGCGCGCAGCGATGCCCATCACTCATTGGAAAGAAACAATATTCGCAACCGCATCGGTGTGTTATTCCAACAAGGCGCATTATTTAGCGCACTCACGGTATTCGACAACGTTGCGCTGCCGCTGCGGGAATTGCATACGCTCAGCGAGCGCATGATCCGGGAATTGGTCATGGTCAAGCTTGAAATGGTCGCAATCGGCCCAGAGCACGCCGATAAAATGCCTGCCGCATTATCCGGCGGCATGATCAAGCGGGTGGCATTGGCACGCGCATTGGCGCTAGACCCGGAATTGCTGTTCCTCGACGAACCGACAGCGGGATTGGATCCCGAATTAAGCGAAAGTTTTGTAGAATTAACCCTGGAATTGCGCAAGGAATTGAATCTCACCATCGTCATGGTTACCCACGACTTGGACACATTGGTGGGGTTATCCGACCGGATCGCGATATTGGCCGATCAGCAGGTAATCGCAGTAGGTACGCTGGATGACGTATGTCAATTCCAGCACCCGTTCGTAGCCAGCTTCTTTAAGAGCATACGCCACAAAATCGAACAAAAAAATCAATTGGAGCCATCATGGAAAATCGGGCCCATGCCCTCGTAGCCGGTATTTTTGTTATCTGCATGAGCATCACCATCGCACTCGTTGCAATGTGGTTCAGTGGCGACAATATCCAGCGCGTCACGCACCTGATCGTCACAAAAGAGTCGGTGAACGGGCTCAATCCGCAATCGTCAGTGCATTATCGCGGTGTCAATATCGGCAAAGTCGACAAGATCGAATTCGACCCTGAAGATCCGCAGCTGATACTGGTGCATATTGCGGTAAACGACAACATTAAGCTTAGAAATTCCATTTATGCAAAATTAGGTTATCAAGGCGTTACCGGGCTTGCTTACATTCAATTGAACGACGATGGCATAGGTACCGAAGAATTAACCAGCGAAGCACGTATCCCGATGCGTCGCTCGCTGCTCGACGAGGTTGCGGTATCCGGGCAGGATCTGCTCGCTAATGTAAATCAATTGGTGGCAAAACTGCATCAATTGCTCAACGACCAAAACCAAACACATATTTCGCAAATTTTATTGAATCTTGAAAAAATCACTAAAAATTTCGATGGTATCGGCGGGCACTTGCAGCCGGTATTGAATTCATTCGCCGATTTAACAACGGAATCCGGCACCTTGATACGACGCTTAGATCAAATCCTGATTGAAATCAACGATGTCATTGTAAAAACCAATCAGAAGGAAGGAATTTTAGATAGTTTGTCGCAAAGCTCGCAAGAATTGGCCGCCGTGATTCCGGAATTGCGCAAAGTCAGCGGCAACATTGCACGCAACTCAAACAACCTCGATCGAGTGCTCAATCAATTGGAAGAACATCCGCAGAGCTTATTGTTTGGCCGCCCCCCGGCAACGCCTGGGCCGGGCGAAGCCGGATTTCTTCCGCCCTCTGGAAACAAGCCATGAACAAATTTCTCATACTGGGTATCGCTATTTGCCTGATTTCCGGCTGTACGGTATTGCCAAAACAGCAGCAACCGACATCCATTTATGATTTTGGCATACAACCATCGCCGCTCACCAAACACTTACCGGAAAAATCGCAGCAGGTACGCAAAAGCGTTTTGGTTGCGGACGCAGCAGCGCCTGCCTGGCTGGACACCACGGCAATACATTACCGGCTGCTCTACCACAACCCCACCCAAACCTACACTTATGCCAGCAATCGCTGGATAGCGGCGCCTGCGGCACTGCTGACGCAACAACTTCGGCATCGCATCGTGACCAATACGCACGAACAAGTCACCAAGGATTTCGCTACGGCAAAAACGGATTTTGTGCTGCATATCGAGTTGGAGGAGTTTATGCAATCGTTCGACACCGCCACCGACAGCCATATCGCGATAGGCTTTCGTGCCAGCCTAGTTGAACGCAATACGCGCAAACTGATCGCACAAAAAGATTTCAACCGTAGCGAAAAAACAGCTTCCGCCGATGCAGCGGGCGCGGTATCTGCTTTCAGCACCGCAAGCAATCGGTTGATCGACGAATTGATCGATTGGCTGGTTGCAGAACTGCCTCGGCAGTGATCTTGCCGCTTGCCGCCGCCATTAACAGGGCGAAAACGCAGATAGTATTTCAACGGCCTGTTGGTTAATATCGGTTCGCTTATGTTAGTATCCCACTGGTGATTGTTCCAAGGTTTTTTTCATGCGTATATTTTTAAGCGGCCTACTCGCAATTTGTTTGCTAAGCGCTTGCGGTCATAAAGGGCCGCTGTACCTTCCCACGGTAGAAGACGGCAATCGCGCCTCCTCACAAGAAGCCGATAAAAAATGAGCGGCTTTCCGCAATTCGTTTACCGCAATCGTGCGCTTTGTGCCGAATCCGTTCCGCTGCAGCAAATCGCCGAGGAATTCGGTACACCGTGTTATATTTACTCCCGCGCGGCATTAACGCAAGCTTATCAAGCTTTTAACACCGCCTTCTCCAATCGCGATCATTTGATTTGCTACGCGGTTAAAGCCAATTCGAACATTGCCATCCTGAATTTATTCGCACGGCTTGGCAGCGGTTTCGATATCGTTTCCGGCGGCGAACTGCAACGTGTCATCAAAGCCGGTGGCAACCCTGCAAAAATCGTTTTTTCCGGCGTCGGCAAAACAGCGCAGGAAATGCGCATGGCATTGGGCATCGGCATTTTATGTTTCAATGTCGAATCCGAAGCGGAATTAAGCGCACTGAACCGCATTGCTCAGGAAATGGGAAAAATTGCCCCGGTTAGCTTGCGCGTCAATCCCGATGTCGATGCCAAAACGCACCCGTACATCTCAACCGGATTGAAAGAAAACAAATTTGGCGTACCCGCCGATGAGGCCATTCGGATTTATCGATCCGCACACTTATATCCGCATGTCAGTTTTACCGGATTGGATTGCCATATCGGTTCACAACTGACGGAATTGGACCCGTTCGTCCAGGCCAGCAATAAAATGCTCGGATTGCTAGATCAATTGCAAGCACAAGGTTTAACCATTCATCATCTGGATTTAGGCGGTGGATTAGGCATTCGTTACACCAATGAAACACCGCCTTCGATTCAAAATTACGTTGCCGCACTGTGCGCGCAGACTGCCCATGCAAAACAACGATTACTGATAGAACCGGGCCGATCACTGGTCGGCAATGCGGGCATTTTGCTCACCCGCGTTGAATACCTGAAGCATACGTCTGCGCGCAATTTCGCTATCGTTGATGCGGCGATGAACGATCTGATGCGCCCTTCCTTGTACGATGCTTATCACGACATTTTACCGGTACAAACCGACGGCGCTGCAGCGCAAATGTATCATGTCGTCGGCCCGGTTTGCGAAACCGGCGATTTTCTCGGTCACGACCGGCAGCTTGCGCTGCAACAAGGCGACTTGCTCGCCGTGATGTCCGCCGGCGCTTACGGCATGAGCATGAGCTCGAATTACAACACCCGGCCGCGCGCAGCGGAAGTCATGGTCGACGGCGATACCGCTCACCTGATCCGCCAACGCGAAACCATCGACCAATTGATCGCCACCGAGCAAATCCCAAGCGAAAATTAAGCTCACCGATTAAATTCGCAATGACCAGCCTGATCCGCACCGACGACGAGCACTATCAAGACCATATCCTGCAAGGCGTATCGCGCACTTTTGCCTTGACGATCCCGCAATTGCCCGAATCATTACGCCGCGTCATCGGCAATGCGTATTTGCTTTGCCGCATCACCGATACCATCGAAGACGACAATGCGCTCACCACGGAACAAACCCGGCAACTGACGGACATGTTCGCTGAAGTCGTGCACGGCACCGCCTCCGCCGAAGAATTCGCACAAACGCTGTATCCGCTGCTGTCAAGCCACACCATCCCGGCGGAACACGATTTGATTAAAAATACCGCCGCCGTCATTCGCATCACGCATAGCTTTAACACGACGCAACGCATGGCTTTGGAACGCTGCGTGCGCATCATGGCGAAAGGCATGGCGGATTACCAGGAGACCGAGTCTTTGCAAGGCTTGAAAGACCTGGCCGCGATGAATCAATATTGTTATTACGTCGCCGGTGTCGTCGGCGAAATGCTGACCGAATTGTTTTGCGATTATTCCGCCGACATCGGCGTGCATAAAGCGCGGTTGATGAAGCTTTCGGTGTCTTTCGGGCAAGGCCTGCAAATGACCAATATCCTTAAAGACATCTGGGACGACCGTAAGCGCGGCGCCTGCTGGTTGCCGCAAGATATCTTGCAAAAACACGGGTTCGATATCGACCGGCTGCAACCCGGCATGTCCGATCCCGACTTCCAAGCCGGACT
>JALRCN010000089.1 GCA_023257295.1 Nitrosomonas sp.
AATTGGCATGGAATCAATTATCATTTTTTTATAATAATAATTTCCAGGATATCTATTTGTTTGCTTATAAAAATCCTCAGCTTTTTGGTGAACTTCATTAGATGATAAGTAATCAACTTTATATTTTGAAACATCAAAACCCGCACTTATATAACCTAAATGAATGCCAATTAATCCTGCAACAGAAACATACTCATCATTTACCACCCAAATGTTAGTCATTTTTCATCCTCTGGGTATGCAGGTTTGTATTTCTGAGTCATCTTCCTTCTCCTTTACACATAATTTAATGTGTCCGTCAAAAGGGGACAACTCCATATTGATGCGAGTCGATGGTTCAAGTCGGCAGCGGCCGCCGCCGGTGCCGCCGCCTTTGGCGCCAAAGATGGGACCCAGAGAGGGTTCGCGTAACGCCAGTACCGCATGCTGGCCGATGCGGACAAGTCCCTGCGCCAGACCGATAGAAACTGTGGTTTTTCCTTCGCCGGTACGAGTGGGGTTAATCGCCGAAACCAAGACGATTTTTCCCTTTTGCGCGGTGTCCCTTTTGGGTAAGGCGCTCAACCGGAGTTTTGCCATATGCTCGCCATAGTGCATCAATGCGTTCGGTTGCAGATCAAGTGCTGCGGCGATATCCAGTATAGGGCGCATGGAAAAATTAAAGATAAGGAAAATTCATATATATTACTAAGCGCGCTCAAATACTGCCAATATCTCAACATGCAGTGTATGCGGAAATAAATCAATCAATTGTATTTCTCTGATCGAAAAATTATTTTGGTTGAAAAACCAAGCGTCGCGGGCAAACGTTTCCGGGTTGCAGGAAATATAGATAATCGTTGCCAGTGTTTTGAAACTGTCGAAAAACCCTTGATGTTTCTTCAATCCGGCGCGGGGTGGGTCGAGTATCAGCGTATTTGCATCGCCGATTTGTTTTTGCAGTTTTTTCCAAATGAAGGGATCGAACAGATCGGCAATGTGCGGCGTCACCTTACTCAGCTTTCTAGCTTTGAGCAATTGGATTGCATTGGCGTCCGATTCGTAAGCCAGTATCGATGTGCAATTCGATGCTGCGATGATTTGCGTGAAGTTCCCGGAGCCGCAGAATAATTCCACCACTTTGCCGGGATTGGGATGGCTGACGAGTTTTTCTTGCAGCCAAGTCTGCATCCACTCGTTTTGTATTGTGTTGCCTTGCTTGAAGGGGCGCTTGCGGTCGATACGAATTTCTTCGGTTTGCATGGCGTCGTCCAATTCGATGAAATGCCAATTTTGCGCGGAATCGGCTTGCCAGTCACTGTTCGGCAGTTGCTGCAGCGTTGTTTTTAACAGATTGCGGCAATTGTCGTTCAGCACGATACAATCCTGAATCGGCGCGATCCGGTGAGATTCTTCTGATACGAATCCAAGTTGCACGCCGTTCGTTTTTACTTGGCAGCGGTTGCGATAGCCGTACAATTGTGGGGCGGGATGGATAGGGTAGATGTCCAATAGGTCGGTATCAAATCCGACCCGTTGCAGGGCATAAACAAACCGATTCCGCTTCTGTTCCAGCTGGCTTGTATAATCGGCAATCATCCAGGGGCAGCCGGTACAAGCATTTTCTGTTAAGTCGACATAGGGGCATGATGGCGTTTGCCTTTGCGGCGAAGGTTGCGTAAGACGGGTTAATTTTGCGTATGCAAATTTTTTATTGTTGAGCGGTTTGTCGATGGCTTCGAATTCGCCCGTATCGCCGGGCCAAGCGCCATGAACAAAATAAGATATGCCGTTCAGCGCGTTTTTGACGACGCCTAAGCCTTTTTGCGATAAATGGGTGATCGTGCCGGTGAATTTCATCATGAATGTTTTTTTGTAGTGAAGGAAAATGACTATGAGTAATCCGTATGAGCATTTTAAAAAAGACCTTGATTCGCTAAAAACGGATTTGCAGCCGCTACAGTATCAGGTTACACAACATGCCGGTACCGAGCCGCCGTTCCAGAATGATTATTGGGATCATAAAGCGGAAGGCATTTATGTGGATATTGTATCGGGTGAGCCACTGTTTGCGTCGATCCATAAATTCGATTCCGGTACCGGATGGCCAAGTTTTTACCGGCCGATTAATGAGCAGTGCCTTCAATTCAAAACCGATTATGAACTGTGGATGCCGCGCACTGAGGTTCGCAGCCGATATGCGGACAGTCATTTGGGGCATGTGTTTAGCGATGGCCCGGCGCCCACCGGGCTGCGTTTTTGTATCAATTCCGCCGCACTCAAATTTGTCGCCAAGGAAGATTTGCAAGAGACGGGATATGGAGATTTGCTGACATTGTTCGAGAATGTGGCAAAGCAAGAGGGAAATCGGTGACCGAGGGGGGTACGCCGCTAGAGGAATTGGTTGCAGAGCAACGAGCACCGTCTTTTCTTCATGCGGCATTTTGCTTTGCCGGTGTGTTGCTGCTGATTTCGCTCGGTTTATTTGTATTTCAAGTCAACCTGCATGTGCTCATTTTTCTAGCGCTGATTTGGAGCGGCTTGCACGCAAGTGGCCTGGGTTATTCGTTCGCCGCTATCCGGTGCATGATGGATGACGGCATTGCCAAGGCATTGCCGGCGATTTACATTTTTCTGCTGATCGGCATGGTGATCGCAAGTTTCATGCAAAGCGGCACAATTGCGAGTTTGCTGTACTATGGCTTGGACTGGCTTAATCCCGGTATTTTCTTGGCGGCGGGCTTGATCTTATGCAGCCTGATGTCGGTCGCCACCGGGACATCGTGGGGGACTGCCGGTACCATCGGTATCGTGCTGATTGGTATCGGCGACGCCATGGGAATACCGTTGCCGCTGGTTGCGGGCATGATCATATCCGGCGCGACGTTTGGCGATAAGTTATCGCCTATTTCCGATACCACCAATCTTGCCGCGATGAGCGCTGGAACGAATCTTTACCGCCATATCGGTTCGATGCTGTATACCACGATTCCCACTTTTACGATCGTATTGGTTATTTTTAGCGTGTGGGGTATGCAGTATCGCGGAAACGCATTACCCGCAAACCATATCGACGAAATACGCGCCGTACTGTCAGACGCTTACCGGCTTGATTTGTGGGTAACGTTATTGCCGCTGCTGCTGATGTTTGGCTTAAGCGTTAAGCGCTATGCTGCGGAAATCAGCATGTCGTGCAGCGTCTTATTGGCGATGCTGATTGCCATCGTGTATCAAGACAAGGACGGCGTCGATGTAATCAATGCGCTGTGGTTAAATTCGCCGGGAACCACCGGCATTGAAAGCATCGATCATTTGCTCGGACGCGGTGGGGTATACAGCATGGCGTGGACATTGTTGCTATCCATCATGGCGCTCGCACTTGGCGGCATCATGCATCATGCCGGATTCTTGCGCGTGTTGCTGACACATATCATTGCGCGAATCCAACGTATCGGCACATTGATCGCCGCGACCATCGCTTCCGGATTGATTGGCAACATGGCAATGGGCGAATCGTATATCTCGATTATTCTGAATTGTCAGTTATTTAAGGAAGCATATCGAGAAAAAGCATTGGATCGCGCCGTTTTGTCGCGTTCGGTGGAAGAGGGCTCCACGCTCACGACCGGTTTGATTCCGTGGACTACGGCGGGTACTTTTTATGCCGCCACACTGGGAGTTCCGACGCTCGATTATGCGATGTATGCGTTGCTGAATTTATTGAATCCGCTGGTTTCAATCGGTATGGCGGCGTTAGGCATCGGATTGCTGCGGGGTGTGCGATAGGAGGGGCGTGATGCGAAAAATGGTAAATGGTATTTGCGAGCGAATCCCTTCGGTGCACGGCACTCACGCCCTTGTCTATCGGGTCGATATGTCTTGGTTATTGCGTTCCGTGCGCCTCGTACTTCATTGAACCGCCCCGGTTTTTCCGGAGACAGTTTGCCTTGATGATTCATGGGTATTACTCGGCGCTCAGTATTTTGTACAATTGATCCTTATGCGATAAGCGTTTCTTTTTCAAATCTTCCAAATATTCGTCGGTCGTGTTCTCGATACCTTCTTCGATTCTGAGGATTCCGCGATTGATGACATGATATTCCTCAAATAATCGTGCAAAGTGGCGGTCGTTCATTTTTAATGCGTGTATGCGCTCGCTGAATTCAGGGAATTCGTGGTGCAAATCGTGTTTCTCTATCATGGTCGTGCTCCTTTTGTTTATTGTTCCGCTTCATAGTGTGCCATTTGTGGAGAGGTTGTTCTGATGCAGATCAAAAATCCATCGGGTCGATATCGAGAGCCCAACGTATTTTTCGATGTGGCAGTGCAGCTATTTTGCGGTGCCAGTCGGTCAGAAATGTTTGCAATGGCTTGCGTGAATGCGATTGAATCAGTAAATGTGCGCGCTCCATGCCTTTTAGCCGCAGCATCGGTGCTGGAACGGGGTCGAACAATTCTATGCTTTGCGGGGGATTCGCCAGGTTTTTGGCGCGGTGAAGAAATTCGAGTACGGTTTTGATGCCGTGCGCTTCGGCGCGCAACAGCGCTTGATAAACGAACGGTGGGAATCCGGCGATTTTTCTTTCCGCGAGCAAGGTTTGTGCCGATGCGTCGTAATCGTGCCGTTGCAGCGCATGATACAGCGGATGGTCGGGAAATTCGGTTTGGATCAGTACGTGCCCAGGGATATTGGCGCGACCGGCGCGGCCGGCGACTTGCATCAGCTGCGCAAATAAACGTTCGCTGGCGCGGAAATCGGTACTGTATAGCGAGTTATCGGCGTTCAGAATACCCACCAATGACAGATTGGGAAAATCGTGACCCTTGGCCAGCAATTGCGTGCCGACCAAGATGTCGACCTGATGCGAGTGGATCGCATGCAATATTTCCTGCCAGGCATTTTTGCGGCGCGTGCTGTCGCGGTCGATGCGTAAAATTCGTGCGGATGGAAAATGCGTAATGAGCGTTTCTTCGATGCGTTGCGTACCGTGACCGAACGGCGCAATGTCTTGATTGCCGCACTGTGGGCAAGCGCGTGGAAAATTTTCCTGATGGCCGCAATGATGACAGCTTAATTTTTTATCGCTCAAATGAACCACCAAGCGGCTGGAGCAGCGCTGGCAGCGCGCTGTCCAGGCGCAGGCTTTGCATAGCAAAACCGGCGCATAGCCGCGCCGGTTGATGAAAACCAAACTTTGGCGCTTTTCCGCTAAGCATTTTTCAAGCGCTCTGATCATCGGCTCGGTGAATCCATCCGGTGTCTTATGGATGCGCGTATCGATGCATTGGATATCCGGCAGCGTGGCGGCCTGTACGGCGCGGGAGGTGAGTCGGATATGCCGATAGCGGTTGTTTAAGGCATTAAAATAACTTTCCAGCGACGGTGTCGCGGAACCCAAGACCACCGGAATATCTGCTTGCCGGGCGCGGAAAATGGCCAAGTCTCTCGCGGAATAACGCAATCCATCTTGTTGCTTGAATGAGCTGTCATGTTCTTCGTCGACGATGATTAAGCCCAGATCGGGCAGCGGCGTGAAAACCGCCAGTCGCGTTCCTAGGATGATTTTGGCTTCGCCGCGCTGCGCTTGTATCCATCCAGTCAGACGCTCGGTATCGTTGCGCCCGCTATGCAGATTAGCCAGGGGAACGGTGGGGAAACGTGCACGAAAAACCGCTTCCAATTGCGGCGTTAAGTTGATCTCCGGAATCAATACCAGCGATTGCTGGCCGAGTGACAACGCATGTTCGATGATGCGCAAATAAACTTCGGTTTTGCCGCTGCCGGTAACGCCGTGCAATAGCGAAGTGTGAAATCGATCGAATTCGTTAGTAATGGCGGTTACCGCATGGGTTTGTTCCTGCGTCAGCACAGGGATTTTTAGGGTGCCCGACGCTGAATTTATCGTTTGTTGTGCTGAGATCCAACCCAATTGCAGCCATTCCGGTATTAATTGTGTTGCGCGCGGTGAGATTTGCTTGATTTGCTGCATCGTTAGCACCGATGCAGCTTGGAATTCCGCGAGTAAGCGGCGTGCAACGCGATTGCGAGCCGGGATGGAGTCGAGAGAAATTTGTTTTGCTAAGTCGGAGAGCATCAACGGTTGCGGTGCGGTGTTTTTCAACCTGACCGGTTTGTTGTTGCGTAGCAATGCGGGCAGGCTGTTCATGATGACCATGCCGAGCGGATGATGGTAATACTGGCTGCAAAATTGGAATAATTCTAGCAATGATGCTGCGAGCGGTTCTATTTCACGGAAAATGCTGTGGACGGATTTGAGTTTTTCAATGGGAATCTGCGTGTCGGTGCAAACTGCAAGAATGACGCCGGTGACTCGTTTTTTTCCAAAAGGCACACATGCGCGCTGACCGATGTCGTGCGAAGTGGCATCGTCAGATTGATAATCGAACAGCGTATCGACCGGAACATTGAGTGCGACACGAACGATGGGCATGGATAGCCGATTATCGCAACGAGGGCGCACGGTTGGTCAAGAATGGTTTCATTCTCGGCGAACCGTGCGTTGGAATAAAGAAATTACTTGGAAACGCGGTATACCGTAACCGATGCTTCACCGGGTTTGTCCAGTTTTGCGGTGCTTCCATCCGAGCTGATCGAAAAGCCGATATTTCCTTCGACATGGGAGAAACCGGCACAACCGTTGGTGTTGTATGTAAAGCTGGATAAATTGAAGTTGTTTGCGCCTTTGTTGTAGGTATAGGAAGAAAACTCGATACCGGGTTTTGCGCAATTTGCTTGGTCTTCGCGCTGTGTTTCTCCGGTTGGATCGAGCATCAAGAATTTACCGTTCGGGAAGAATACCAAGGTTGGCGTTTTGACGGTTGTGCTGTCATACGCCCAAGCGCCAACGATACCATTCGGATCGTTGTCAATTTTCGAATAGCGTGCTTCCTTGATTTCTTTTTCGGCGACTTCGTTTTCATCACTCAGTTGAATCGGTTTTGCAATGTGGAACAATTCGCCGAATACGCTGCCTTGTTCGCGTGCGCGTTGTACCGTGACGATATCGGAGTAGATCAACTCAAAACCGTCGGTGCGTACGCGGCGGGTAGAGCCGGGGTGCGATAAACCGACTTGCACATTGGTATCCACGCTGGTAGTGCTGACCAGTTTGAAGCCTCGAGTATCGAAATCGATTGCGCTGGCTACACCGGATTCAACGCCGGATTGAAAAACAATTTTTCCGCCGCAAACACGGTTTTCATCGCAAGAGTCATCCGGCCTGGCATCGCCTTGCAGGTATTCGCCACTCGTGTCGGACGCAA
Organism: Nitrosomonas sp.; assembly: GCA_023257295.1. Taxonomy (GTDB): domain Bacteria; phylum Pseudomonadota; class Gammaproteobacteria; order Burkholderiales; family Nitrosomonadaceae; genus Nitrosomonas. The sequence goes on from JALRCN010000089.1 coordinate 7,264, forward strand.
CACGCAACACACTGGCCGTTTGATTGGTGTAGTTGACCCAAATTTGCGCACTCAACAATGCTACACCTTGCGACATAAAATGGTTTCGCGCTTCTTCCGGTGTTTTGACATCGCCGTTAATGCCACTGGCTTCCATGATGCCTTTCAGATCAGCGGCTTCGGCGAATGTTTCCGGATTGGCGTTCAGATTGATTGAATTCTTGACTGCCGCTGCCGTTTCGCGCGAAATAGAAATGCCGTTGGCAAGATCGCTGTCGGAATCCAAGGATTGCAGTAACACTAACAGATTCTGTAATTTATTGTCGTTACCGCTGGCTAGCTCGATAGGCGTTACGATCATCGAACCGGGGATGTTGGCCAGTGTCAAATCGCCCAGCTTGAATTCGATTTTGTCGCCGTGATTGAAATTAAAGCTGCCATTTTCGTCGGTTGCTCCTGATTTTCCAGACGAGGCGCTATAGGTAATGCCCGCGACGGGAGAGTCGACCAGAATACCTGTTGCCGGGCCAGTGGGCAGGGTTCTTTTGGTTGTGTTTGCCGCAGAAGACGAGTTGGACGATGACTCAAGCGATTTTTCGTTTCCGCCGTCGCAAGCTGCAAGGCCGAAAAGGAGTGCGGCGGATAATAAAGGTATCCATGGTCTTTTTTTTAATTGATGTATCGATTTCATTAAGCTGCTCTCTTTGTGATTAATTAAAATTCAATCTGGTACATTTGCATTTTTGCAGGCAAGTGCGTATTGACGGATACTGCTATGCTACTACCGTAGGTTGCTATTATAACCAAGCAAACGATTTTTCGTTCCTGACTTGTTAAAATGGGTTTTAAATTTTTGTCTTTTCATGTATTTTCGCCGCTAGTTTTTATGGAGGAAGTAAGGGATTTATATGGCTAATAGGGCTGAGATCTCACAACTGACTGATACGTCAGTGCAACTCCCCGTCGATTGGTATTTGGACCCTGAAATTCTCGCAATAGAGAAACATATTTTGTTCGATCAGGGGCCGGGTTACGTGGGGCATGAGGTGATGGTACCCAATATCGGGGATTTTTATGTGCCGGAATGGATGAATAACGCCAAAATTCTGGTGCGTAATGAACATGGCATCGAATTGCTTTCCAATATTTGCCGGCATCGGCAAGCGCTATTGCTGAAAGGGCGCAGTAACACTAAAAGCATCGTATGTCCGATTCATCGTTGGACGTATGCTTTGGATGGAAAATTGCTGGGTGCGCCGCATTTCGATCGGAATCCGTGCCTTAATTTAGGTAAGACGCCACTGCAGAACTGGAATGGCTTATTGTTCAATGGCAAGCGCAATGTTGCTCAAGACATGACCGAATTGGCGCTGCTGAAGGATTTCGATTTTTCCGGGCATTTACTGGATCGTGTGCAAATCGAACACTATAACTGCAATTGGAAAACGTTCATAGAGGTGTATCTGGAGGATTACCACGTCGACCCGTTTCATCCTGGGTTGGGGCATTTCGTCAATACCGAAAAACTCGATTGGCAGTTCGGCGATCGGTTTAGCGTTCAAACCATTGGCATTGACGATGCACGGCTGCAAAAACCGGGCAGCCCGGTCTATGCCAAGTGGCATGAACAAGTATTGCAGCAAACGCAAGGAGCGATGCCGTCATATGGTGCCATTTGGTTGTTGTATTTTCCCAATATCATGCTGGAATGGTATCCGCATACGCTGGTGATCAGCACCATTTTGCCGACCGGCATTGAAAGTTGCATGAATGTGGTTGAGTTCTATTACCCGGAAGAAATCGTGCTGTTCGAGCGCGATTTTGTCGAGGCGGAACAGGCAGCTTATAAAGAGACCGCACGCGAGGACGATGAAATTTGCAGGCTAATGACCGAAGGGCGGCGTGCACTGTATGCGCAAAATCGCAGTGAAGTTGGGCCGTATCAAATGCCGATGGAATTGGGAATGACACATTTCCATCGATTTTTGCGGCGGGAAATCGGGCCGCATCTTTGATGCCGGTTCGATCATCAACTGAATAACCGGGAAAGCGGATAAGTGCGATCGTTGTGGATGGTGGCGGCTGCGTTCATGTTTGCCTGTATGGGCGTGCTGGTCAAATACGGCGCTGCCTATTTTTCCAGCACTGAGCTGGTATTTTATCGTTCGCTGTTCGGTGTCTGGATGACTTATTCGATCATCCGCTATTACCGGCTTTCCGTGCGCACGCCGCATTGGCGGATTCATTGCTGGCGCGGCATTACCGGGTTGATCAGCTTGTTGATGTTTTTTTATTGTTTGACGCAATTGCCGCTGGCTACCGCCATTTCGCTGAATTACACCTGGCCATTGTTCGTCGCGCTGTTTTCCACATTGATTCTGAAAGAGCATATCCACTGGCCATTGATAGCGACCGTTGTGGTCGGATTTGCCGGCGTGATTTTACTGCTGCAGCCGACCGTAGCGGAACATCAATGGTTTTCCGGTTTGCTGGGCATGGCATCCGGTTTTTTTGCCGCGATTGCGTATATTAACGTCAAACAACTCGGTAATTTGGGGGAATCGGAATGGCATGTGGTGTTTTATTTTACTTTGATCAGCACGATAGTGACCGGCGCATGGCTTATGTTTACCAGTTTTAGTCCGATTACCGGGCATGGGTTGTCGTTATTGCTAGGCACCGGTTTGACCGCGACATTGGCGCAGTTGGCCATGACGCGAGCGTATCATCACGGTGCGACATTGGTCGTGTCGTCCCTGGGCTATAGCACGGTGCTGTTTGCCAGTTTGCTGGGTATTTGGTTCTGGAATGAAATTTTATCGCCGGTTGCTTGGTTAGGCATGGCGCTGATCGTGCTGGGTGGTTCGTTGAGCGGTATTATCGGGATCAAACGGACATTTACTGTTGCACAAAAATGACTTCGATGCGGTGCGCCCGGCAGCAATATTTGCACCAAACGATGTAATTGCCTATGATGGGCCGGTTATCATTCGAGGTGAAATCATGATTACAATTCAAAAGAAAGGCAATCTTGTTATCGTTGCAGTCATTGGAGAATTTACGCTAACCGATTATCGCGAATTTGAGCAGCAAGTGCTCTATAAATCGCATTTTGATGGCAAAGCAAGCCTTTTGTTCGATTGGCGCGATATGCTGGATTACACGGTGGATGTTGCATGGGAAGAAATTAAGTTTATGCGCGACCACGGCAGCGAATTCAGTCGCGTCGCCGTTGTTACCGACGATGAATGGCAAGGCTGGAGCGCCTGGGTGTTCAATTTGTTTGTTAGCGCGAATGTGTCGATTTTTCATGATCATGACGAAGCTGAAAAATGGGCCTCTGAGACCGAATCCGTCGATAGTTGAATGATATGGACGATGTGATAGCTGCCAGGATATTGCATGTCCTGGGGGTGGTATTGTGGATCGGCGGTGTGGCAATGGTGACGACGGTATTGTTGCCAGTGCTTGCGCGCATGCAATCGGCGGCTGAAGCAATGAATTTTTTTGCACGGTATCGCCAGCAATTTGCTGCACAGGCTCGTTTTACTACACTGTTGGTCGGTTTAACCGGTTTTTACATGGTGTATGCACTGGATGCTTGGCAGCGTTTCACGCAATGGCAGTTTTGGTGGATGCATACCATGGTATTGATCTGGCTGCTGTTCAGTGTGATGTTGTTTGTCATGGAGCCTCGAGCGCGCCGCCGTTCAAGTACGGCGCCTGCACAAAACAATATCTCGCCGGAAGCGTTCGCTAAAATTCAACGCAAGCACATGACGTTATTGATCCTCAGTTTGATAACCATTGTCGGCGCCGTGGCTGGAAGCCATGGGTGGTTGGTTTCCGGAAACTAACGATGGATTATGCTTTATTGAAAACAATCCATGTCGGTAGCGTGATTTTGAGTTTCTCGCTGTTTTTTATGCGCGGCATCTGGTTAATGCAGGATTCGGATAAATTGCGCCAACGCTGGGTCAAAATCCTGCCGCATGTCAACGATACGATTTTATTAGTCAGTGCTATCGTGTTGGCAATGACGATTCAGCAAAATCCGATGGAGCATCCTTGGCTGACCGCCAAAGTAATCGGTTTGCTGCTGTATATCGGATTAGGCATGGTAGCGATACGATTCGGCAAAACGCGTAAAACCAAAATTACCGCATGGATCGCAGCGCAATGCATGTTTGCTTATATTGTGCTGGTGGCGTTAACCAAAAGCCCTTCGTTGGGCATCCTGTAATTTCCGTCGGATATTAATTGAGTGTAAGCATGTTGGATTTTTCGGCTTTGTGGCTTGAAAAAGCACGGGAAATGCATGTACAGGCGATTTGCGATCTGGTCAATTTGACGTATCGCGGCGATACCGGCTGGACTACCGAAGCTGCAATTATCCAAGGCAATCGTACCAATCATCAAGAAGTAAAAGCTGCATTATATAAACCCGATGCGGATTTTTTTGTGATGCACCGGCAAAATCAAATGATCGCGTGTATCTATATTGCCAAAGAAAATGCGCATGCGTTCATCGGTTTCTTTTCCGTTCATCCCGATTGGCAGGGAAAAGGATTGGGCAGTTATCTGCTGGCGCAGACAGAAATTTATGCAAAGGGGGCTTTGGGCATAAATAAACTGCTGATGTTCGTCATTTCGCAACGATCCGAATTACTTTCATATTATCAGCGCCGAGGCTATCGATCGACCGGTCGGGTTGAGGCATATCCATTGCATTTAGGGGTGCCGAAAGTCACCGGATTGACGATCGATTATCTGGAGAAGACTATCTGAGCGTAAGGCTTTCGGATTCGATCACAAACGTTCCAGCAAGATTTGTTTAATCTCATTGTCGGTCAAAACAATGGGATTGGTTTTCATGCTACTGCCGCGACAATTGGCGACAATCTTGTCCAACCCGGTCTCCGGCAATCCGTAATGAGACAGGCGTGGTAATTTCAATTCGCTAGTCCATTGCGTCAAAAGATCGAGCAACGCGCTAAAAGCGGTTTCCGGATCGATAAAGCGCTTCTCGCAGAGAATTTCGGCTACGTGTAAATATTTTGCCAGCGCTTTATTGTTGGGTTCTCGTTGCAACATGCTTTGAATATTGACCCGCGTGGCGGAGGCGACCAGGGTGCCGCATACGACGCCGTGAGGGATAGGGTAGAAAGCGCCCAAAGGTGAGGCCAATCCATGTACCGAACCCAGGCCGGTTTGTGCCAGCGTGATGCCGGAGAGCAGGGCGGCGTAGGCCATTTCCCCCCGGTATTGCTGCAATTGCAGGCCGTCTTGACGGTAGAGCGGCAGCAAAGCATCGCGGGCGGCTTGCAGGCCGCTGATTGCCAAAGCATCGGTAAATGCGTTCGACTTGGTGGATACATACGATTCCAGAAGCTGTGTCAAAGCATCCATGCCGTTGGCGGCAATTACATCGGGCGGACAGCCGATGAGCAAATCAGGGTCGACGATGGCATATTCGGCAACCAGCTTGTCATGCCGGAAGGATTTCTTGAAACCGTTCTCGCCTTGCACGCTGAGCACGGCATTCTTCGTTGCTTCGCTACCGGTACCCGCAGTGGTGGGAACGGCAATGAATGGAATGGCAGGCCCTTGGTAGGACAATTCAGGCCCCACTCCTTCCAAGTAATCCATGATGGTGTGCTGGATTTTCAATAATCCGGCAACGGCTTTGGCGGCATCGAGCGCGCTGCCGCCGCCGATACCCACCACAACATCGAAAGGTTGGTCTGCATAAGTTTTGACGAGATTGTCGATTAGTGCGGGCGAGGGTTCTTCGGCAACCGTGCAGTGCTGCCAGCTCATGGATCGGTGTGTCAGCTGATCGAGCAGCGATTGCCAGTAATCGGTAAGTGCGAATGATCGTGCGCCGGTGACCAGTAAAATGCGAGACCCGTAACCGGCGATGATGTCCGGTAATTTTTTGATCGCACCCGCGCCAAATTCAATGCGCGGCAACCTGGCAATAGCGAAATTAAACATCGGTGCTTACGGTCGGGTATAACCCTTGATACGCAATGCCCTTGCGCGGTTCCGCCATCCAATCCGCAACGGTATCGCGCCAGAGGCGGTAATGCTTGGTTTCTTTGTGTGCGGCTGCATCTTGCAGGGATTGGTAGGCCTCGTAGAAAACAAATTGGGTCGAATCGTTCGCCGATTGCAGAATGTCGAAGCGGACATTGCCCGGCTCGCGAATGGAATATTCGTGGTTATGCTGACTGGCTTCCTTAAAAGCGGTGACATACTCCGGTTTGACGGAGATGTAAACAATAGTGACGTGCATAAATGAGTTTTCGGACAATAATAAACAGGTTTCGATAGTGCGCATTATATCCAAGACGGAAAATTAGCATCGCAACAAAATTATCGCAGTATTCGGCATAGATGCAACATGGCATCGGGCATTGATAACGCTTATCCGAATAGCTGTTCGGTATATCCTGCTCGTAACGTATGATGCTGAAGCAACCTTTTCTAGCGACACAACAATGACTCAACCAACCGTAATCATCAATCAGCATCGCCAAACCGCGCTTATCGTTGCAGCGAGTGGCAAGAAATTGCTGGTTATCAAACTGGGTAAAGGGAAGCTGACGGTAACCGCATCCTCTGCGGAGGAAATCAGACAACAAGGTTATACTGTCAGCGATTATTCGCCCAAGCAAGCCGCGTTATCGTATTTGCAGCATGGCGCCGGTGTCAGTGCAAGAGCGCATAAAATTCTGGAAAAGATCGCCAATAGCGAGTGTTCCGCTAATCTTAAATTGATTTGATCGCCGTGGTTGTAAAAATCGCCGGTTACTATAAATGCAATCCGCATTCGGTCTTCGGCTTTCCTATCCACCGGCCGCAGCGTTCCTTACCTTTTGCAGTGCAGTGGGTGCAGCCGATCGAAGAGTAACCTTCCGCAACCAGTGGATGGAACGGTAATTTGTGCTCGCGGATATAAGCATCGCGTTCCCGGCGTGTTACATCGATCATCGGATTGAATTTAATAATGCCGCGACGTTCGTCGAAAATATCGAGATTTGCGCGATGATCGGTTTGCCAACCCATTAAGCTGGATACCCAGATATCGAAATTCGGCTTGACCGCTTCCAATGGACTTACTTTATTGATCGTACAGCAAAAATCCGGGTCGGTTTGGTATAGTTTTTCTTTTACGCTGTATTGATGCTGATAATCGTCCGCTTTCAAAGCTTCGACTTTCAAATGATATAACCCGATCAGGTAATCACGGTATAACAAAGTCTCTTGAAAGTGAAAGCCGGTATCGACGAAAAAAATCACTTGCGCGGGACGAATACGCGAAATGATGTGTAGAAAGTAAGCCGAAGTCGCCACAAAGGACGACGTTACCATGATTTTTTCGGGCGGAAAATCCTCATAGAGCTTGCGCAGACGTTCTTCGAAATTTAACGGGCGATAGTGTGCATTCAGTTCACTGATCGTTTGTGTGCTTAATCCGGCGCTGTTGCTGGGTAATCGAGTATCGGGTGTGTCGTTGGGAGTCATAGTGCTGTTTTTCGGTTATAACAAACTGATCAGTACTTCAAAGTATAAAAAATCGGTGTCGCCGGATCGATGATCGACGCACGGGTGAGCGTGACCGCCGGTGCAAGACGGACTGGCGGCAATACGGTTTTTGACAAAATCCTCAGCGGTGAAGTGAGTATAGCCGAGGACCGTATTAACTTTCGGGGTCACCTGATAGCGTATGCGTCCTTCAAACGAATGACCCGCAAAGTCGCCGCTCTGACCGGTGCGGTCACGATTGAATCCGGGATCTTGAACCGTATTGCTGATATTTCCGTTTAGTATATCGAACATACGATCCCTTTTGCTGGCTAGAAAATACCACGCGTACGTAAGTTCAAATCCCAATTTTTGCATGGGTTGTAAATCGAATCTGATCTTGGGCGCTTTCAGATTCTCATAAATTACATAATGATCTGCTGACCAAGGCCGTGCGAAGCCGAAGAATCGGTCGAAACGATTGTCTTCACCGTCGTTTGGGTTGCGATCGCCGCTGGCATAACCGTAGAAACCCATGAGACGAGGTTTCCATGGGTGATCGAAGGTTTTGCCCGCTTCGATCGTGTAGCCTTGCGCATTTTGTTGCAAATTGCCGTTGTAGCCCAATTGATGGTTATAGCTGATGTCATAATCGAATAAGTTGCCGACTTTTCCGTAGGCACGGAATCCGGGCATATGGATTTCGCGGTCTAGCCGGTTGGTCGCGGTAAAGCCGTTCGGATCGGCGGTTTGTTTCTGACCCATATAGTACGGCTGTAATGTGACGATATCCGACCATTTGCGCCAATGGCCGATGATGCCGAAAAACCATAAGTGATCGTTCGCTTCGTCGAACTTTGTTTGTAGGCGTCTGACCGGCTGCATGCCGAACAAGTCTAATTCCCAATCATTGGTTTCGCGTCCCAGATTTAAGCGGAAGCCTTCGAATGCGTTGGTGGTATTGCGCCATTCGTTACGGGCGATAAAGCGGCGATCTGTGGTTTCGTAAGCCATCCGGCCAACGCGAAACCGAATTGGACGGTCCTGATTGCGATCGTCGACACCCAGTCCTTTTTTGAAGTACAACTCGCCGTAAGCGTTGAGCAGATCGTACACGTCTCTTTCTTGATCGGTTGGCACATGCTTATTGTTGACTACGCGCGAATCTTGAAATTCGACGGCAAACCGGAACGGATCCAGAATTTCCTTGATGCCGATCCATGCGCGATGGCGTAGAAAGATCGGATTATCTTCGCCGCCTTCAATGCGGCGGATGTCGTTATTGCGCCATTCGTAGCGTGTGCGATGCTCCAAACCGATATCGAGCCATGTAATGTCTTTGAAGGCATCGACACCGATATCGCTTAAGCGGCGAACATAGCGTGGCGGATCGGATTCCGGGTTTGTGGCGTAGCTATCCGAACGGCGATGATAGCTCGCGATTTGTTTATTTGCATCTAAGGCGGCGGCAGATGCCGATTTGCTTTGTGCCGAACTATCGGAAAGTGGACGCGAAATGTCTTGTTGCGCAGTTTTTATGACAACGGATTGCTTTGTCAAGTATTCAGTCTCCGGTATTTTGCTCGAGTCCGCCAAAGCTGAATCGGCAATGAGCAAGCCGGCAATGATGATTTTTAACTGGAACAACAAAAACTTCATCGGGCTCTCCTAAGACGATTTTCCGGAACAATTCGGCAAATCGTTGTAAATAATAATGGCGATTGACCGTGCAGCTAACCAATCGAATTTAATGGTTAATTCCGATGCATCATCATTAGCGGAAATAGATGGGCACAAACAATAGCAATTTTCCTATATAAATAGAAATAATATTTATTAATTTCTTTATAATATTTAAGAATAATAAAATTATTCTTATTCGATCAATCGATTCGATTGGCATTTTGCAATGGATCGAGAAATGGGATAATTTGTAAATCCAAATTTAAGGTTACGCGAGAACAGTTTTATGATAAAAAAATTACATCTGGCAAAGCGCATTGCGGTATTGGCATTTTTGGGTATGTTGGTTTCCGGATGTTCGGTATTTATGGCCGCCAAGCAACCGGAAAAAAAAGATGTCGAATTGCTGCAACCGGGCACGACAAGGGTTCAATTGGTATCGGAGTTTGGCGCGCCGGTGCTGAGCGAATATCGGGATGGCAAGCGCTACGAAATTTTTAAATTCACCCAAGGCTATAGCACCGGCGCCAAAGCGGGAAGGGCTTTTTTTCATGGCGCGGCGAATGTGGCTACGCTCGGATTATGGGAGCTGGTTGGTACGCCGACTGAAATTACTTTCAACGGCGATGAAATGGCGTTCCAAGTAAAGTACGACGAAAACGATGTTGCGGAAGAAATCGCAATCATCAAGAAAGACTGAAGGGAATGTTTTGGCGAGGCGGAGATGCATTCGGAACAAGGAGTATTCCTCGTTCCGAATGCATTTAATAAGATTTTAATGTATGACGGCGGCTTGCTTTTGTTCGCAAACCAAATCGGCACAGTAAGTTTCGTGGATGCCATCCAGAAAGCCCCATAATGCATCGCAAGCTTCTTTGGTGGCAGCAAATACTTCTTCTTGTTTTTCGGCAGTGTCGGCAAAACGCTCGATGATCGCCCATTCGGCTTGCGAATGATAAACGTCGGCCTTTTGGTGAACGGTAAAGAATTCGTAATCGGCCGGGTTTTTCATGCCGTAGAATTTATCGAGGCCGTCAATTTTTACTGCGGCCACATCGGGCACTTGCGATTCGAATGCGTGCAATGCAGCAAGTCCGGCATAAAAGGGGCGATTAAGGCAAATATCGCGGAATGTGGAAACCAGTTTTTCAGTCGTTGGCAATGCGGCTGCATTGGCTAAGCTCTGATCCGTTGCACCCAATGCGAAAGCAAAATGTTTCCACAGTGCAGGGTGATTTTTATCGCCATATTCTTCGTCCATCAAATTTCTCAGAACTTCCTGGCGGACGCTGATATCGCCGCTATTGGTTTCAGAATGCATATGCGGCGTATTGAAATGCACCGCACTTAAATAGGTCGGTTCGGCCAATACATTGTAGAAATATTGCTCAGCGTAATGTTTCAATTGCTCTTTAGTTAGCTTTCCGTCAGTCCAAGCAACGTAAAATGGGTGCTTGAGTAAGTGTTTTTCGCCGATAATTGCGTCAATTTTCTTCTTGAGGATAGTATTGGTTGTCATGGTCGCTCCTATTTACTGGGTAAAAGATAAGCTATATCATCGCTAAATAACACCCGCAAGTCAAACCGAATAGCAGACAATAATTACCGGTCGTACTGAATGGAGTATTTCTGCTATCTTTGAGTCAAAGAGGTGTTATTTTCGTAAATTCAAAGAGGAGAAATCATAATGGTAAAGAAAATTGTTAGTACATTGGCGCTTGTTTTTGCAATGACTTTTACGGCAAACCTTGCGTTTGCTGCATGTAGCGCGGAAACTGAGAAAGACGGAAAGAGCGCATGCGGCGGGGATCAAGTTTGCTATTTGGTGGAAGGTGCTTGTATTGATAAAAAGAGCCTGCCTGCTGGAAAAGCATGCAAGAAATCAGGTGTTTGCCAAAACTCATGCGTGAAAGATGATGGCACTGAAACCAACAGCGACGGTTCTGAATTAGGAAAATGTAACTAATTCGTAGTTAATGCTGAAATATCCAAGCTGATATACCGGCTTGGATATTGAGTGAAACGTACTAGACTAGCTGAAAAAGGTGCAATAAAATCAGAATGATTTTATTGGCATTGTTATATCGATAGCCGTTGTCGTTCATGGTTGCCCATATTCTTCCAGCGCAGTTCTCAACATATCAACACCGTATCCGCTGAGTATCATTTAGGCTAGAATTAAAGCACATCGAATCGGTAATGCAACGGCAATTTATGGTTGTGGCGAGTAATTTGCAATTAACAGCCTGTCAATTGCAATTAAAAGTAAGGACAGAGGAGTAGAACTGTGCACCCATTGGTACCCGTTATCATGACACTTGGTGTCATATTGTTTATTGTAGGAATCAGTGTTTATGCCATCCTTGGCGCAAAAAAAACCAAAGTGGTTAAGTTTTTCGGTAAAGAATATCAGTTGTGGTCATTTGTTGCCGCGACGATCGGTTTAGGGACAGCGCTTATCATGCTGTCCGTACTGATGCCGAAATATATCGATTATCAACCTGAAAAAACGCCGCAATCGACACAACCGCTATTATCAAGTAATTTAAAGTACGAATTGGATGTTGCACTGAATAGCCTGAACCTTACCGGCGGTGCGATGACGAATGCCATTGGTCGATTTCAGGTAGAATACCAAGCCGCTTCGCAGAAGGGCGAGAAAAATGCCATGGAGTTGCTGGTGCTGGAGCTGGGTTTTAGGATCAGGACTGAATTGCAAAATCAAAATTACCCCGAAGCGCAAATTGAACGCGACGTCGAAAGGATTTTAAATATTCTTAAGCAATCTAATAAGCAAGCGAACGGTAAGTGATTTTTATAATTTACTTTTTTAGGACGTTACGATGAAGAAAACAATCCAAACTCTGATCATGTTGTTGGCGATCATGTTGTTTGCGCCAAATTCTGTCTTTGCCGATCAATATCCCGATAAAGCGATGGATAAATTAGGCGTTGGACTTGCGAATGCGGTTACCGGCGTTGTAGAGATCCCCAAGACGATCACCATTGTTGGAAATCGCGATGGCGTTATTCATGGCATGACGGTCGGTTTTTTGACCGGAATCGCTAATGCAGTGGGACGTTCTTTAAGCGGTGCATTCGATATTGCGACTTTCTTGATACCGACCACGCCTTTTGTTAAGCCGGGTTATATCTGGGACGATTACAATCGGGAAACCACGTTCGTGGAATCGCAAATCAAGTAATCTGAATTTTATCCTTCGAAGCATAATTCCGTTGAGAGATAAAAACATATACGAACTATCCGGCGCTACATGAAATTCCGGGTATGCAATGCAGAAAGCGATTGCGCTTTCGAGTCGGAAAAACCGATTTTGCGCAATCGCTTGATGCGTCCCTGATCCATATCAGAGATCAGTGTTTGCACTTTATTCCATCCAGCGCGCAGTGCCTCGGGTTGCAACGAGCCAGCCGCCAGCAATATTAACGCATCGAACACTTCTTCGTTAAGACCGGCAGTATTCGCCAGCATGTCGTGGCGGCGTTCTATCGCAATTGCAAGACGGTCGAGACACGAAGGTTGTTCGTTTACATGCCAAGTCAAATGCGCGACGCCGAAAGCGACGTGGCGTGCTTCGTCTTGACTGACCATGCGTGCGATTTCGCGCGTTACCGGATCCGGCGCGTATTGATGTAGAAACAATAATAACGACAAGAAGCTTCCTTCTCCCAGCACCGATAGCAGCATACCGGATAGCGTAAAATCGGTTTCATCGAGCAAGGTTTTTAGCGATGCTTGCCCGCCCGCAGTGGATAAACCCAGTTTTGCACGCCGCAGTAACGCACGACGAGTGAAAACCTCGATGTGACGGGCTTCGTCGGCAGCTTGAATGGCAAGCAATTGCATGACTTCGCGAAAATGCGGATGGATTTGCGCGGCAAATCTGGCCGGAATAATCAATGCGGCGGTTTCGTTCTCGATCAGATAAGTCATTACTTGCACAACGGCATCTTCGATTTCGTCAGGCAGATCAAAAGACTCGTCCCAAGGAATCGCAGCGAGCGGATTCCACTGCGCGGCCAGCGCTTGCGCATATAATCGCGCAACTTCCTGCGCCCAGACTTCAGTGCGCGTATTGAGGGGAAATTCGAACGAAGGAGATCCGGCTTCAACGGTTGCGCTGCGTCCGGCTAATCCCCAGTTTGCCGGAGCATGTTGCTGCGGCATGCTGGCATCGCCGGTGGATTGCGCACCGACCCAACGACCGGTCTCGGCGCTTCCGCGATATATGATGGCGATCGGAGCATGATCGGCGGATGTTTGCGAAAGAAAGTCGATGCGATGTCCTTGCGTGCGGCACCAACTGCGTAAATGAATTGCAAGTTCAGGAGATTCGCCGGAAACTTGAATCGCCGAACCTACGGGCACGGTGCGAAGCGCATGCTTGATCAATAAATATCCGCCTTGATCCAATCCTAAGCGGCCCAATTCAACCGCGTTGGAAGCTGTCATGGGTATCTGCAAGCGTTGCTCACTTTATCGACAAATGCGTCGATCGTATGAAATCGATCGATCGCTCTAGCCAAGAGCGCATATTTTTCAGTGCGTCCGGGACGCCACTGTTTGAGGCCCTCTAGGTTGAGCAACGGTCTGACTGACGGGTCGTCGTAAGACATCGACAGCAATAGCTCGCGAAAACGTGCGACGGCTTCAATAGGCGCAATGTCCAATACAGTGAAATTGCAATGATCGTATTCAGCCGTTTGCGCCAATATCCGGGTGCTATTTGCCGGTAGTGTACCTTCGCGCGCAAATAGCAAGTGGTTACCGTCGATCATGCAAGCCGCATCGACTCGGCCGTCAATCAGCGCATTGGCGGCATGCCGTTCGCCGCCGATATGGTCGCCATGTTTGCCGACCAACAAATCGAACCTATGCACGTTTACATCTTTTTCCGGATCAAGACCGGCTTCCGCAAGATGCAGCAGCGGAATCAAAGTTGCCTGCGGTGAATCCGAGGCGCCCACGGCAACGGTTTTATTGCGTAAATCCCGGATGGTTTGTATGGGGGAATCTTGCCGCACCACAATGACGCTGGTGAGATCGCAATCGGTATCGCGCATTGCAATGGCTTTGACAGTGCGGCCGGTGCGTGCCGCGATGCGTTCAGCCTGGAGCCAAGCCAAAGGAGAGTTCCAAGCGACATGAAAATGCCCGGAAAAATGTCCTTCGACCTGCTGTTCGTAATTGGAATAGAGCATGTAATCGAAAGCGAAATCGTGTTGCGCAAACCAACGTTGAAATCCATCCCAAATTGTCACAACTTTGGCGTCGTAAGCCACGGCACCCAGTAAAAACGGTTTAGTCATAGGTTACTCAAAAACGGGCATGCGGCAAATGGCTTTGCCGATGAAATCGTATAGCTGATCCGTTGTCGGCGCCATCACAGTACCGGCGCGCGCATCGCGAAAACGACGCTCAACGCCGACTTCGCGGCGGAATGCGGCGCCGCCGCAAATCCGCATCGCAAGATCCAATACCTGCGTTGCCGATTCGCCGGAAGAAGCCTTGCATTCCAGTACGCGCAACATGGCGTCCGAGCGATCTTCCACCAATGCTTGCAAGGTGTCCAGCCACAAGCAACGCGATTGATCGGTCATGATGCGCATTCGCGCCAAATAAGCCCTGATGGTCGGTAGGTCGCACAAAGCGGTATTAAGGTGATCGTGGCGCGTATCCATGACATGTTTGCAAGTGGCTGCCGTCGCGCCTTCCATCAGACCGATTCCTGTTGCGGCGGATAGCGCGCTAAATACCGGTAGAACGGTTTCGAGAATGATGGTCAAACCAGCGCCGTCTTCACCCAGCATGGCGTGCTCTGGAATCGAGACATCCGTTGCGGTTACCGGTATTGAATCGTTGCCGCGCAAGCCGATACCGTCAAAATTGCCTTGGATCGAAATGCCGTCGATGCTTCTCGGTACCAACCACAGTGTGCTCGCCCCTGTTGCGGCAACAGGCTTGCTCGTCCAAACATAAAGCGTTGCGTGGCTCGCAGAGGTAACCCAGCTTTTCTTTGCATTGAGACGAATGCTGTTGGCATCTCGCGTTGCAGTACCCGTCGGTGACCAGAAATGGCTTCGCGAACTTGATTCTGAGAAAGCGAGTGTGGCGAGGTGCTTGCCCTGCGCGAGTTGCTTGCGAACTTCGAGCGGGCCGTATTTTTCGATGACGGCGCAGGCGCAATAGTGCATGCAAACGATCATTGCCGTCGATGCACATTCTTGCGCCAGCTTTTCAACGATCATCGCGCCAGCGCGAATATCCTGGCCTAATCCGCCGATGCTCGGTGCACTGATCAATCCGAGCAAACCGGCTTCGCGCATGGCATCGATTGCAGGTTGCGGAAAAATACCGGATTTATCCGTTTCTGCGGCATTTTCTGCGACGGTATCCGTGATGATTTTTTCTGTGGCTTGTAAAAAGTTTGTCATTGATTTTTGGGTTTTAATGGGAAGAAACTGAAATGGGAGGGAGAAACGCACTTCATATCGATTCGCCAAATACCGCCGGCGGCGAATCTGCGGTAAGGCATTCGTTAAACACATAACGATCCGTTTCTTCGGCGTACCCATCGCTCTCGATCAATTCGAAACGAACGCACCGCTTTTCGTCGAATGCGTAGCGATATTTGTCGGGATGGGTCATGTCGGATGAGGAGAGTTCATGAAATAAGCGATCCATTATCCACCACCGGCCGGTTTCGGTAAAACGCCGGATCGTGCCGTTCGGTTCTTTAAAGCTGAAATCGATTGAATAAGTGCCGTCGGCATTCCTTGTTTGTACCCAGCTTTTTAATGTTCCGCCTTCTTCTAAATATTCACCGCTCCACACGCCGACCAATTTTACGTCCAGCGATATGCTTTGCGTTGAGCTTGCGATCATGGCACAACCGCCCAAGCCCCAAAAGAAAAGAATGATTGCTGGAAATAACCTCGCCATATTCGTGTTTGTGCATTGCCGAGAGAAAAGTTGGCTATATCGCGTAAATATAGCTTAAAGCGCCAAACTCTCAAAACCAAATTTCCGCTCAATTCCGTTGTAAGTAGGTTGTGCTGCGAACTTTAGCCATAACGGCTTATCCTTGACACAAGGATGCGCATCGATAGATTAACGTGGCGGCGGCGGGGGAGGATTTCCTGCTGGAGGCGGTGGCGGTGTAAAGGTTGCCGGTGGATTTCGACCGATATTGGCAGGAGGATCGCTGGTGATTCTGCCGCTGATGGGAACGCGGTGTCCTTTGGCGTACATGCATTGGATATAACCGATGTCATAGCGTTGCTGATTGACATAAGCCGAATTGCTGGCGGTGCCGGTACCTACCAAGCCGCCAGCCAGCAAACCCGTACCGGCGCCAATTGCAGCGCCGCCGCCACCGGCAATGGCCGCACCCGCTGCAGCGCCTAACCCGGCACCGATTGCTGCGCTTTCTAGGCCGCCGGTTTGCGAAGCCTGACGCGGCGTTAATCCGCCGACTTGTTCATACGCATAGCGCCTGCATTCGTAGTCGTCGGCACGAAATTGCTCAAAGCTTTTACCGGTTCCCGGCAATGTCATCACACTGGGGCCGGATGGCAAATGAACGCATGCGGCTAATGTGCAGGCCATGATCGATGGGACAAGAAGTTTTTTCTCTATTTTCATGAGGATCTCGCTATATTATTGAGCAATGGATTGAGGCGCGACTTGCAGCCAGCCGTCAGGGCATTGTTTTACTTCAGGGTAGTATCCTTCCGGGTTCCGGCAGTAATACCAAGCATTGGGTCTCGATGGCGCAGGCTTGGATTGCTCGATATAGACTGGTGGTTGAGCGGGGACGCCGATAACGGGCGGATTCATATAATAAGGGCGATACCAAGGATCGATATAGCCATAGCCGCGATAGCCGTATGCTCCCCATCCGGGTCCGTAATAACCGCCCCACCAGCCCGGCCCGTACAAGCCGCCCCACAGCCATGGATCGTAATAAATGCCGCTTCCATGATGATGGTGGTGTCCATGACCGTCGTGATGATGGTAACCGTCGCCGTCATAGCCTTCGCCACCGGCATCGCTGCCCCCATCACCACCGCCATCTCCTTCCGCCCATGTCGGATGATGCAATGCCGATATCAGCAAAAAAATTGTGAGGTAAAGTTGATATGTTTTTTTCATTTGCGTCAGGCCTGGATTGATCAGTCAAAATCGCATTGCCATGTTGCTATGATTCGATTTTACAAAACACCTTGGTATACAATACGCATGCGTGTTGAGCAAACTATCCGACATGATTTAAATTTTAATAGTTCCAATCGTATGTTGGAATTCCAATTCAAATCGCTGTAATTTGAGCCGCGCTGGAAATCGATTATCGCTGCCAAACCGATCTGGAAAGCAGTATCATATCAAAATAAAATTTCCGTCAATTTATTATATTAGGAGAACTTTAGAATGTCACAAAAACACCCGGTTATCGCTGTTACCGGATCTTCAGGAGCAGGCACCTCAACCGTTAAAACCAGCTTTGAACATATTTTTCGTCGCGAGAAATTGACCGCCGCTATTGTGGAAGGCGACAGTTTTCATCGTTATGATCGCGAATCCATGAAACAAGCCGTTGCAGAATCGGAAAAGAACGGCGGGCGTCCGATCAGTCATTTCGGTCCGGAAGCCAACGAATTTGAGAAACTGGAAACATTGTTTAAAGAATACGGCGAAAGCGGTACCGGAAAAACCCGTTTGTATTTGCACAACGATGAAGAAGCAAAACCGTGGCAGCAAAAGGCAGGTACTTTTACACCCTGGTCGCCGATTGCGCCGGGTTCCGATTTGTTGTTTTATGAAGGATTGCACGGTGGTGCAAAAAGCGATACAGCCGATGTCGCCCAATATGTCGATTTATTGGTGGGTGTAGTTCCGATCGTCAATTTGGAATGGATTCAGAAGATTTTCCGCGATACCAATGCACGCGGCTATTCCACCGAGGCTGTAACGCATACCATTTTGCGCCGCATGCACGATTACGTGCATTACATCACGCCGCAGTTTTCACGTACCCATATCAATTTCCAACGTGTACCGACTGTCGATACTTCCAATCCGTTTATCGCGCGCGAAATTCCGACATTGGATGAAAGTATGGTAGTGATTCGCTTCAAGGATCCGGAAGTCGTGGATTTTCCATTCTTATTGAATATGATTCACGATTCTTTCATGTCGCGCCCCAATACGATCGTTGTTCCTGGCGGAAAAATGGGTATGGCGATCGAGCTGATACTGACCCCGCAGATTTTGGATATCGTGGCTAAGAGCAGAAAATAATCAATGTGATACACCGGCAGGAGCATTCCTGGGATCGCATGCCGCATATCCAATGTTCGGCTCGATTATGGATGCTTCCGCAGCGGTGTGTTTTTCGATATAACCGAATTCAAGTTTGGCTTCATACGTCAGATTATCGGGGATGATATGACTTCGGTACTGTCCGATTTAAATCCGCAACAACTTGAAGCCATCACATTACCGCATCAATCGGCGTTGGTCTTGGCCGGCGCCGGAAGCGGAAAAACGCGCGTATTGACTACGCGTATCGTCCACTTGATCCAATCGGGGCAGGTCAATCCGCATGGAATATTGGCGGTGACTTTCACCAATAAAGCCGCCAAGGAAATGCTCACCCGCATTGCCGCGATGTTGCCGATCAATCCTCGCGGGTTATGGATCGGAACCTTTCACGGCTTATGTCACCGCATGCTGCGAACGCATTATCAGGATGCGGGTTTGCCGCAAGCTTTCCAAATCTTGGATTCCGGCGATCAATTGGCGTTGATCAAGCGCATTCTGAAAGATTTTGCGGTTGATGATAAGAAATTCCCGCCGCGCCAAGTGCAATGGTTTATCAATAACGCTAAGGAGGCCGGTTTGCGCGCAGCTTTCGTGACTGTCGACGATGCCTATTCCAGGCGCATGCTTGAGTTTTATCAGGCGTATGAGCGGCAATGCCAGCGGGAAGGCGCCGTTGATTTTGCGGAACTGTTGTTACGCAGCTATGAGCTGTTGAATCGCAACGAAATTTTTTGCCAGCATTACCGCGAACGGTTCCGCCATATTTTGGTGGACGAATTTCAGGATACCAATCAACTGCAATACCAATGGTTGAAATTGCTGGCTGGCGTCGGCAAGCCCAATGCCGCCGCAGTGTTTGTGGTCGGCGACGACGATCAAAGCATTTATGCATTTCGCGGTGCCTATGTCGGCAATATGCGCGATTTCGAACGCGATTTCAACGTTTCCAAAGTGATCAAATTGGAACAGAATTATCGTTCGCACGGCAATATTCTCGATGCCGCCAATGCATTGATTGAAAACAATCCGCAACGGCTGGGGAAAAATCTGTGGACGGAAGAAGGGAAGGGCGAGTTACTTCGCGTTTACAATGCGCCGAACGATTTTGACGAAGCTGCGTTTATCGTCGAAGAAGTCAAAGCATTGCAGGCGGAGGGTATCGTGTTATTGGACATGGCGCTGCTGTACCGTTCCAATGCGCAATCGCGCGTTCTTGAGCATAGTTTGTTCAATGCCGGGATTCCCTATCGAGTGTACGGCGGCATGCGGTTTTTTGATCGGCAGGAAATCAAGCACGCACTTGCTTATTTGCGCCTGATCGCCAATCCGGACGATGACAGCGCGCTGCTTCGCGTGATCAATTTTCCGGCACGCGGCATCGGTGCGCGCAGCCTGGAGCAATTGCAGGACGATGCCAGGCAACGCGATGTGAGTTTGTGGGCTGCCGCGTTGCAAAAATCCGGCGGCGATGCCGTGCTAACCCAAGATCTGTCAAAGCCGGTAAAAGGCATCGCCGCATTTGTGCGGTTAATGCTTACGATGCGACAAGCATGCCAGGCACAACCGTTGCCGCAAATCGTCGAGTGCATGCTGACGCAAAGTGGTTTGACGGTGTTTTACGGTAAAGAGCGCGATGGTGCGGAGCGATTGGATAACTTAAATGAACTGATCAACGCGGCCATTAGTTTTGTGCATGAAGCCGAAGACGACAGTTTGGCGGAATTTCTCGCACATGCTTCGTTGGAAGCCGGTGAACATCAGGCTGGCAGCGGTCAGGAGGCATTGCAACTGATGACCGTACACGCCGCCAAAGGATTGGAATTTCATAGCGTTTTCTTAAGCGGTTTGGAAGAAGGGCTGTTTCCGCATGAAAATAGTGCAGCGGAGGCCAATGGCTTGGCCGAGGAAAGGCGCCTGATGTACGTTGCTATGACGCGCGCGCGCCGCCGCCTGTACTTGAGTTTCGCGCAAAGCCGCATGTTGCACGGGCAAACCCGCTACAACATCGCATCGCGTTTTCTGGATGAAATACCGCAAGACTGCATAAAATGGCTGAGAACGGCACCGCAAAAAGCTTTTAATCCCAGCCATTCGACATGGAATGCCCATCAATCGACATCGGCCGCCTTCAATCGGCAGGATTCACCCGTCAATGCCGCATGGCGAATAGGTCAGAACGTGCAGCATGCCAAATTCGGCCCCGGTGTCGTCATCAACTGT
>JALRCN010000098.1 GCA_023257295.1 Nitrosomonas sp.
AGCGAGAAATTCTATTTCAACCTGACAAACTGACATGAGGGTTTCAAGTAACCTTAATTCAGCGTGTTTTTGTAGTGGTGCGTGTCTGTGCGGTAGAGCGCACGCCGCAATTCCATAGGGGTGTCGTTGTAGGTGAAAGCCACGCGCTCCACACTCAACAAGGGCGTCGCCGAGGTGACGCCCAACAGGCGCGCCTGCTCTACATCGGGCAGCACAGCGCGAATTTGCTCTTCGGCACGCAGCATGCGCACGCCAAACTCGGTTTCATACAAGGCATACGTGGCGCCGCGATGGTCACGCAGTTGCTCGGCCGTCAAACCTTTGAAGGGCGCGCCCGGCAGCCAGAGGTCTTCCAGGATGGTGGGCTTGCCCGCAAAAGCCAGAACACGGCGCACTTGCAGCACGGGGTCGCCACTGCGCAGTCCCAGCGCGCGTGCCACCTCCGAATGAGCGCGCAGGCGCTTGCATTCCAAAATGGTGCGTTCTGCGGGCCCTTCTTGCTGGGCACTGCCTTGGTCAGGCACCAGTTTGAGAAAACGGTACTGGACTTGCTGCTCAGAGTGAGTGGCTACAAACGTCCCTTTGCCCTGGCGGCGCACCACCAGGTTGTCGGCGGCCAATTCGTCGATGGCTTTGCGCACTGTGCCCTGGCTGACACGGTAACGTGCGGCCAGGTCCATTTCGCTGGGAATGGCTTCGCCCGGTCGCCACTCGCCGCTCTCCAAGCTTTGCAGAATGAGCCCCTTGATCTGCTGGTACAACGGGCTGAACGCCGGTACCGGACCCGATGCCAGGCTGGCATCGCTGCCAAGGCTTGAGCTGTCGGGAAAAGGCGAGTGGGGGGCAGGCATGGCGCGTCAGGTGGTTGTCAACCCGCTATCATATCTTCTATAAGACATAAGACAGTGCATCTCAGGGTTTTCGAGGGTACACTTGTCGGTCTTCGCCCCATTCTTTCATTACTTTTTGGAGTTTTCTCATGAGCAAAAAGCCTGTTCGCGTGGCCGTCACCGGCGCTGCGGGTCAAATCGGTTACGCCCGCATCCGAATTTGTAGTTGCACCCGCAGGATAGAGTTTTACGCCGTGTATTACGCCGCTTTCTTTTGCACGGACAATTTCCGAAGGCGGCGTATTATCGGTCAGATACAGCGTCATCAAAGGCTCGAAGTCGGATTTGCGATTTTCCGGCAATGCCGCCAGAATCCGGTCGCGATAGGCCAATGCCATATCGACCGTAACCACCGGCGGCCGCAAGTTCGGCATAACAATGGCGCGCGTAAACTGCTTCGCGGTATACGGCAAAACGGCGCGCAATTGCTCTCCGTCGCGTAGATGCAAATGCCAATCGTCAGGGCGGGTAATGGTCAGCGTATTCATCGTCTCATCGGGTATGCGTCGTTTTCAGTTGCAGAGCCAGTTGATACAAGGCATTTTTATTCTCGTGCGTGATTTCCGCAGTCAGCTTGACGGCTTGCTTGAGCGGCAATTCGGCCAGCAAGCATTGTAGCGTATGTCTTGCCTGATCGCTGATCTCCGGCTTGTCCGCCGTCTCGGCGCCGGACACCAGCAGCACGAATTCGCCTTTTTGCTGATCCGCATCCGCTTGCACCCAGACCAGTGTCGCCTCGAGCGTTCCGGTATGAATCGTTTCGAATAGCTTGGTCAATTCCCGCGCCACAGTGATTTCGCGCTGCGAACCGAAAATATCGATCATGTCCGCCACCGAAGCCACAATCCGGTGCGGCGCTTCATAAAATACCAAGGTATAAGGATGCGATTTCAGCGCGGACAACGCGCGCTTGCGCAATCCGCTTTTGGTGGGCAGAAAACCGTAAAACAAAAAATGCGGATTGACGATACCCGCCACGGACAGCGCGCAAACCGCAGCGTTGGCACCGGGTATCGGTATCACTGGATAGCCGTGCGCTCGGATATGCTTAACCAAAATCGCACCGGGATCGGAAATGCCAGGTGTCCCGGCATCGGTAACCAATGCGACACTTTTACCCGAGGCCAGCAATGCCAGAATTTTTCCGGCAACGGCCATTTCATTATGTTGATGCAAGCTGATCAACTTGGTGCGAATCGCGTGCGCCGCCAGCAAGTATCCCGAGTTTTGCGTATGTTCTGCGGCCACGACATCCACTTTTGCTAGGATATCCAACGCTCGCAGACTGATATCGCTTAAATTTCCTATTGGTGTGGCAACCACATATAATGCATTTTTTTCCAGCATTATCCTCACTATGTCACGTTTTTTTGCAATTTTTCCGATGCTACTGCTGGCACTATACGGCAACCTGCCCGCCATGGCCACAGACCGCGAAGAACATCCCCGGACGGAAATTGTGCCTGAACCCGCGATCGTTTCGCACATCGCGTTAATGCTTCCGCTGGAATCTCCCGCATTCGCGGAGGCGGCAAACGTAGTCAAGGAAGGATTTGTCACTGCGACGCAGCGCGGACAAGCATTGCCGCTGCCCGTCCGGATTTATGCCACCACCGGCGACCCGCTCGATATTTTGATCGGCTATCACCATGCGGTATCTGCCGGCGCGGCATTCGTCGTAGGGCCGCTGACCCGGGATGGCATATCGGCCATCGCATCCAGCCAATCGCTGGCGGTACCGGTACTGGCATTGAATACGGTCGATAATACTCAAGCACTGCCGGCCAAATTGTATTTATTCGGCCTGCAAACCGAGACCGAAGCCGATCAAATCGCAAAATTGGCGCAATCGTCAAACGACAGAAACCACGCCATCATCATCGGCGATGACGGCTCACTGTCGAAACGGCTGCAAAATGCTTTCATGCAGCAATGGCAACATCAAGCGGGCAATACTGCGGAATTGATACGCTATACCGACAATCCGGAATTATTGCAGCACTTGCGCAGCCTGACCGAGGCCAGCAATCAATTGGTTTTCCTTGCGCTGGACGCGGCCAAATCCCGCATCGTGCGCGCTTTCCTTGCACCGGAAACACCGGTATACGCCACGTCGCAGATTTTCACCGGGAGCGGCAATTTCCTGCTCAATAGCGATTTGAATGGTATTCAGTTTGTCGATATGCCGTGGCTATTGCAGCCCGATCATCCGGCTGTCATGGCGTATCGCCACGACGGCACCGCCAGAAGCGCCGACATGGAACGCCTCTACGCGCTGGGTATCGATGCTTTCCGGTTGATGGCCAACCTGCTGCTGCCGCAACCGATCGACGCCATTTCAATAGACGGCGTAACCGGAAATATCCGCTTCGCAACACCCGGTCTATTTGTCCGAGAACCGATAGCTGCCCAATTTGAGCAAGGACAAGTAAAGCTGCTGAACACCACTCAAGAAGACATCGCGGAACATGAAGGGCAGTGATGCCGAGCAACTCGCTGTATCGTACTTGCAGCGTCAGCGTCTGGTACTCGTTGCGCAAAACTACCGCTGCCGTTTCGGCGAAATCGACCTGATCATGCGCGACGGCAGCGTGCTGGTTTTCATCGAAGTCCGCATGCGCACCAGCGAACAATTCGGCGGTGCCGCCGCCAGCATCACACCGTCCAAACAAGCCAAACTATTGCGCACCGCACGTCATTATCTGTCCGAAATCAACGGCGAACCGCCTTGTCGCTTCGATGCAGTGCTACTGTCGGGTACCGCTGGACAAGCAATTGAATGGATTAAGAATGCTTTTGGGGAATGACGATTATTACCGCAATGACTAACCGCTTTTTCAAAATCAACCATGATACGCAACAACATTCATTGGTTTAAAAAAGCAGCAACTCAAGTCGGCATGCTGCTATTGCTGGCAATGCTGGTCGGTTGTGTGCACCGGCAGTTTGTCGATGAACCATATCCGCGTTGGGGTGATGAAAAAATCGTACAGTCGCCCGATGGCAACGCTCCGCTGATTCTACGCACACTTTATCCGCCGGAACCCGCCAATGCGCGAGCCTGTGTGTTGCTGGTTCACGGCATGAATGAATATATCGGACGCTATGCAGACGTGGCGCGGCATTTTGCCAATCAGTACATCGTTACGGGGTTTGATTTTTACGCGCACGGTCTTTCCAATCCGATTTTGCGACAAGCGGATCGGGCGCTTTTGGCAGGCGCGGGCCAGCAGGATGTCAGCGATGCTTTTCTAATGCAATCGATATTGCGCAACTTGGAGCCGATGCGCCGCACGTTGGATCGGGCGCTCAGGCAGACGATATCGCTTTGTGACCGGCAGGGCGATTCCAAGCGGCCCGTTTTGATTGTTTCGCATAGCTTGGGGGCATTGATCACCGCTTCTTATTTACTGCAAATGCAACATGAAACCGATCTGGCAAAACGCATCCAAGGTGTCGTTTTTCTCGGTCCGGCTTTTGCGGTTAGCGAACCACCCGGTTGGTGCGGCTGGCTGACAACCCCGGCGATCAAATTTTCCTTCCATGTCAAAACGCATTTTCTGCGCCCCCACAATGAGCCTTTGCCGCTGCTGCTTTTCAATCAATTGCTGTCGTTAGCGGCTGTACCGATCATCGACGGTATTTTCGAGGTTTTTTCCTGGCCGGGTTTGCGCCATTTTCTGACGCCGGTCACGCCGGATTGGGTCGTGGATTATTTGACCGATAGCAATGCGGAAAAAACCCGGCTGCGCGCCGATGGCTGGATTATTCGCCGCAGTCTGTTGCGTTACATAAAAGGCATCGAAACGGAAATCGTCGATTTTCGCCGCCAAATGAATGAATTCGCGGTGCCTTATTATCTGATTTACTCGGAATATGATCCGATTACACCTGCTTGGGGCAGCCGGGATTTTGCACATGCGACGCTGCATCGAAATCCAGATAACGAAGTTTTGGCATTGCCCAATCTATCGTATCACCAGCATTTGTTTTTAAACGAACCTATCCGCTCCGAGCTTTTGCAGCATATCGAGCGATGGATGGAATACCGGGTATTAAACTAACCGACAAGGTATCCATGCCCCAACGATCCGGCAATGGAACTATTACAGAGTCAAGTTATGATGCATTTTCTCTGCCCCGATCTGCTCTGTTTATTGCCTAAGATGTAAGAATTTCTAGCGTTGTTTACAGTATTTGGGAGAATACTGTAGATGAACATACATAAACGCACCCGCTTAACTTTACTGGATCGTCAGGAAATCTGGCGGCTCTACCAAACCCGAATCTGGAAGGTAACGCAACTG
>JALRCN010000100.1 GCA_023257295.1 Nitrosomonas sp.
CAGTTGCGTTACCTTCCAGATTCGGGTTTGGTAGAGCCGCCAGATTTCCTGACGATCCAGTAAAGTTAAGCGGGTGCGTTTATGTATGTTCATCTACAGCATTCTCCCAAATACTGTAAACAACGCTAGAAATTCTTACACCATCGCCATTCACGCGGGTTATAACACCGACTCCACCACCAAAGCGATTGCGGTACCTATTTATCAGACCGTTGCCTATGAATTTGATAATGCGCAGCATGGCGCGGATTTGTTCAATCTCGCTGTGCCGGGCAATATTTATACGCGCATCATGAACCCGACCAGCGATGTATTGGAGCAGCGGGTAGCCGCACTGGAAGGCGGCGTGGCGGCTTTGGCGCTCAGTTCGGGTCAGGCAGCCATTCATTATTCGATCATCAATATCGCCGAGATGGGCAACAACATCGTCAGCGTGCCGTTGCTTTACGGCGGAACGTATACACTGTTTGCGCATATGCTGCCGAAACTGGGAATCGAAGTGCGTTTTGCCAAAGACGACCATCCCGAGAGTCTCGAATCGTTGATCGATCACAAAACAGCAGCGGTATTTTGCGAATCGTTGGGCAATCCGGCAGGAAACATTCCGGACATGGAGGCCATTTGTGCCATGGCACATCGGCACGGCGTTCCTGTCATTGTCGATAACACCGTACCCACGCCGGTTCTGATGAAGCCTTTCGAGTCCGGTGCGGATATCGTCGTACATTCGCTAACCAAATACATGGGCGGACATGGCACATCCATCGGCGGCATTATCGTGGATTCCGGCAAATTTCCCTGGGTGGATCATGCGGATCGCTTTCCGATGCTCAATCGCCCCGAACCGGCCTATCATGGCGTTGTGTATACACAAGAATTCGGCCCCGCCGCTTATATCGGCCGTGTGCGTACTGTCGCACTGCGCAACACCGGTTCGTCCCTATCGCCGATGAATGCCTTCTTCTTTTTGCAGGGCATTGAAACCCTGTCGCTACGCATGGAACGGCATACCGAAAACGCGCTGAAAGTTGCGCAATACCTTGAGCAACACCCCGGCGTTGCATGGGTAAAATACGCCGGTTTGCCGTCATCCGAATATTATCAACTAGCACAGAAATATATGAAAGGCCGCCCGTCGGCATTAATGACGTTCGGTATCAAAGGTGGATTTGAAGCCGGTGTAAAATTCTACGATGCGCTCAAACTGTTCAAGCGACTGGTCAATATCGGGGATGCAAAATCGTTGGCCGCGCATCCGGCATCGACAACCCATCGCCAATTGACCGAAACCGAACTCGCCAGTGTGGGAGTTACTCACGACATGATTCGATTGTGCATTGGTATTGAAAATATTGACGATATTTTGGCGGATTTGGAACAGGCTTTAACGAGCCGTTGAAAACCCATCGAGCGGCGCACAAACGCAATCAACTGGCTTTCGCGCCATATTGCAACATCTCCGCCGCATGCTGACGCGTGGTTTCGGTGATATTCACACCACCGAGCATACGTGCGATTTCTTCGATACGTTGCGGCGGATTTAACACGTTAATTTGACTGTATGCCGGTCGATTTTTAAGATCGTCGCTGAACTTAATCACTTGCCAATGATGATCTCCGGCGGCGGCGACTTGCGGCAAGTGCGTGATGCACAAAACCTGCCGCTCTTTGCCCAGCGTTCGCAATAACTGCCCGACGATTTCAGCCACTTTGCCGCCGATGCCGACGTCCACTTCGTCGAAAATCAATGTCGGTACCGTACCCACCTTGCTGGTAATGACCTGAATCGCCAGGCTGATGCGCGACAATTCGCCGCCGGACGCCGCTTTAGCCAGCGGGCGCAGCGGCAATCCCCGATGCGCCGTTACTTGGAATTCAATTTGTTCTAATCCATTTGCAGCGCCTTGCTCCAACGGTAGCAACGCCACCGAAAATGCGCCACCTGCCATCGCCAATGTTTGCATGGCATCGCTGACTTGTTGCGACAGCGTTTCACCTGCTTTCAACCGTATCGCGCTCAGCGCATTCGCTTGTTGCAGATATTCGGCCTGGGCTACGGTTTCAAGCATCTGTAAATGACCGATGTCCGCATCGCAACCCAGCGCTGTCAGTTGCTGTTGCAGCGATTCGATCAAGGCGGACAATTCTTCCGGTGCAGTGCGGAATTTCCTGGCGGTCACGTGGATGGCGGATAGTCGCTGCTCTACTTCTTGCAGCATGTGCGGATCCAAATCAAGGCTCTGGCGGTAGTGCTTCAGTTCGTACACGCTTTCCTGCAACTGAATATGCGCCGCATCAAGCAAGTCGGTAATCGGTTTAAGTTGAGCATCGTATTCGAGTAGATGTTGCAATTGCGCATTCACTGCGATGAGTTGCGGCAGTAGCGCCGACTCGCTCTCCGATAACGCATCCAGGCTGGCTTCGGCTGCCGCCAACAACGAAGCGACATGCGATAACCGGCTATGATCTGCTTGCAGAGTGCGCCATTCATCGCCGTTAAAATTGAGCGCAGTCAGTTCTTGCAATTGCCATTCCAGTTGACCGCGTTTATCTTGCGATTCGGCGGCATGTTGCTCCATCGCGATGCGTTGTTGACGGCAATCCTGCCACCGCTGGTAGGTAGTTTTGACGCCATGTGCCAGTTCGACACATCCGGCAAAGGCATCGAGCAATTCGCGTTGCGCATCCTTATGCAACAACGATTGGTGTGCATGCTGACTGTGGATCGACACAAGAAATTCCCCCGCAGCACGCATTTGCTGCAAGGTTACGGCATGACCGTTGATATAGTTGCGCGAGCGGCCATTGGTTTCCAGAATACGGCGCATCAAGCAGCTTTCCGGATCCCCTTGTAAGTCGTTTTCATCCAGCCAGCGCGACAATTCTAGCGCTTGCTGCAAATCGAATGTCGCGTTAATTTCCGCACGTTCGCAGCCGTGCCGTATTTGACCGGCATCGCCGCGCTCACCCAGGGCCAGCGACAGTGCGTCGATTAAAATGGACTTCCCCGCGCCCGTTTCACCGGTTAACACGGTAAATCCCGATTCAAAATCAAGCGCGATTCGATCGACGATGACGAAATCTTTGATGCTCAGGTGTTTTAGCATGACGGCGGATACTGAAAATCCATCAAGGCAATTCACTCCACCCCAGCTTTTCTCTCAACATGCGGTAGTAACTGTGGTTGGTCGAATGCAGCAGACGTACTGTTTTCGGAAAACGACGCACGATAATTTTGTCGGTTTGCTCGAGATCGAAATAAGCGTGGCTGTCGCAATTGATGCGCACATTGGCGCAACTTTGCATGCAGATTTCGACGCTATTATCCGATCCGATCACAATCGGGCGATTGCTCAGCGTATGCGGACAAACTGGTACCAGCGCGATCAGATCCAAGCTCGGATGCAAAATTGGACCGCCGGAAGACAGCGCATAGGCCGTCGAGCCTGTCGGCGTAGCGACGATCAATCCATCCGCGCGCAATGTATTAACGTATTCTTGATTGACCCTGATTTCAAATTCGATCATGCCGCTGCTGACACCGCGATACAGCACGACGTCGTTAAAAGCCAGGCTGTTAAACATGCCGACACCGTCGCGAATCACCTCTGCGTATAACAACATGCGACGTTCCGTGACATAACGCCCAAGCAGCATTTCGTCGAGCGTCTCAATCATGGTATCGAGCGACAAATCGGTCAAAAATCCAAGCCGCCCCAAATTGATACCGACGAGCGGCACATCATACGAAACCAGCATGCGCGCAATATTCAGCATGGTGCCATCGCCACCCATGACTACTGCCAAATCCGCTTGTTTGCCGATTTCCTCCAGCGATAGCGCCGGATATTGACCGTTGCGGATATTCGACGCCGAGAGATGATCCAGCAGCACCTTGTAATGCTTTGACTTCAAATGCTCGGCAAGGCTCAGAAGCGGCGCTGCAATTTCCGGGTTTTTATGTTTTCCGATCAGCGCAATGGTGGAAAATGGAGAATTCATCTTTTAAAAGCGTAGGTTATTGCTGCATTGATCGGAATTCAATATCGTCAT
>JALRCN010000119.1 GCA_023257295.1 Nitrosomonas sp.
CGGACTGAAAGCGATGATTGCCTTCAAGTACGGCAAAAACAGGATAAGGAAGACCCGCCAATGCGGGCATGTTAGTTACCTGCGATGTTTTGATATGAATATCGTTCTCTGCTCGGGAAGGCGTGCGCACCGCTCGCGAAACCGCCATCCAGATCGATTGCTCGGTGTTCGGTGTCCACATCAAACGGGCATTGGGTTGTATTTCCAGACCGGTGAAATCGTTGCGATCCAGGCGAGTACCCAGAGTAAAAAACAGGCGATCCGGTATCAGCGTGATGTCGTCGCGGATAAAACCGCTGAATAGTTGATTGGTCCGAGTTTGCGGTGTGTAAAAAGCGACATCGGAATCCAGAACCTTGGTGTGGTATAAGCGGTAATTCGATCCCCAAGTGATGTCGTGCCGATCCCATAGCGGTAAGCGGTGCTGAAAATCGATGTCGAAGCTTTGAATGTTGAATTGAGATGTCGACAAAGAGCGGCGCACATGATCATAGTAGGTTTGCAGCATGATGGCGGAGCGGTCGGACAATGTGCGATCCCAACGCAGGCGGATATTCCCGCCTTCTTCGTGACCGCGCCCGCCCGCAGAAATCGAAGGCAAGCTCAACCCCAATTTGTTGATTGCATCACCGATGGAGTTGGAAAAAATATCGCCTTGCAAGGTAAATTGATCGATTCCACGGCTATGGTCGATGCGAAATCCTCCTCTGCCCGAGTGCCATTGGTCGTTATTGTTTCCTCCAGCCACGGCTGCGGTGTGGTCGCGCGTGAATCCTTTGGCATAGACCCGGAAAGGCGTTTCTTCGCTGATCTTGCCGCCGTAGCGCACGCCGACAAATCCTTGCTCAAAACCGCCTCCGCCCGCAGTAAAAAGCATGCCCTGCGTATCGGCGGCTTTCTTAGTGATGATGTTAATGACGCCATTGACCGCATTGGCACCCCATAAGCCGGCATTGGGGCCGCGAATCACCTCAATGCGCTCGATGTCCTCCATTAAGGTATCTTGTTGCGACCAAATGACACCGGAAGTTGTCGGCAGGTAAACACTGCGGCCATCCATGAGCACTTGCAGCTTATTGGAGAAACGACTGTTAAATCCGCGAATGCTGATTGCCCACTTGTCGGTTCCGATACGTTCAACCTCTACACCCGGTGCCATTCTTAAGGCATCCGGAATGTTGGTCGCGCCGGAACGGCGTATGTCATCTTGCGTGATCACAAAAACTGCGGTGGGCACCTGGGTAAGCTTCTGCGGACGTCTGGACGCCGTGGTGACTTTGATGTTCATCAATTCTTCGATACTGAGATTCAGCAATGAATTGTCTATCGCTTTGCCGCTTGAAGTTGCCATAGCCGGAAAACACCCGAGTGTGACGATTATGATCGCACATTGTATTGCCGGGATTAAGAGTCGATTGGCCCGCATTTTCTAATCGGAATACCCGGGTGTTTTCTTCGCATATATAAGAAACGTACTTATCTCTTATTGGTGGAATTTCTGGATTGTGCCGGTACTGGTATGAATTGGTCTTTGAGTACCATAAAAACGCGATTTCTTCCCGCATTCTTGGCGGCGTAAAGCGCTTTATCAGCAGCATTGATCAGTTGATTTTCATTTTTTGTCACCGGTTCTTTTAGCGCAATGCCTATGCTGATCGTGATTTGGAGCCGGCTCTCATCGGTT
>JALRCN010000149.1 GCA_023257295.1 Nitrosomonas sp.
GAACTCGATATTTGGCAATACATCTATTTGCAAAACATTCCGATAGTGCCGTTGTATTTTGCCAAGGAACGTCCGGTGGTTGAGCGTGACGGTACCTTGATCATGGTCGACGATGAGCGCATGCCGTTAAAAGAAGGCGAAAAACCGATGATGAAAAAAGTGCGTTTTCGCACGCTGGGTTGTTATCCGTTGACCGGTGCGATTGAAAGCGAAGCGGGTTCGCTGACTGACATTATTCAGGAAATGTTGCTGACCAAAACATCCGAGCGGCAAGGCCGGTTGATCGATCACGACTCCACCGGTTCGATGGAGAAAAAGAAACAAGAGGGGTACTTCTAATGGCGCATGTATCGGATTTGATTGCCGAGGATATCGAGCTGTATTTAAAGACGCACGAAAAAAAGAGTTTGCTGCGTTTTATCACCTGCGGCAGTGTCGATGACGGCAAAAGTACGCTGATTGGGCGCATGTTGTACGAATCCAAGATGCTGTTCGAAGACCAGTTGATGCAATTGGAAGTCGATTCCAAAAAAGTCGGCACGCAAGCGGGCGATCTGGATTTCGCGTTGCTGGTCGATGGACTCACGGCGGAGCGCGAGCAAGGCATCACCATCGACGTTGCGTATCGTTTCTTTTCCACCGACAAGCGCAAGTTTATCGTCGCCGATACGCCGGGGCACGAGCAATACACGCGCAACATGATCACCGGCGCATCGACAGCAGATGTAGCGATCATTCTGATCGATGCGCGTAAAGGCGTGCTGACACAAACGCGCCGCCACAGTTATTTGGTTTCTCTGATCGGCATTCGCTACGTAGTACTTGCGATCAATAAGCTCGACATGGTGGGATATTCTGAGGATATTTATCGCCGAATCGATAGCGATTACCGCAATTTCGCCCAGGAAATTGGGCTGCAGAATATCGTGACGATTCCGATGTCGGCGCTGAAGGGCGACAACATTACCGCGCTGAGCGATAAAACACCGTGGTATCGCGGCGAAACGCTGATGGGGTATTTGGAGAACGTGCAAGTGGAGGACGAGGTTGCGCAAGCCGGGGTTTTCCGTATGCCAGTGCAATGGGTGAATCGCCCCAATCTGGATTTTCGCGGCTACTCCGGCATTGTTACGCGCGGCAGCATCAAGACGGGCGATGCGGTGCGCGTGTTGCCGTCGGGGAAGGAAAGTCGCGTTGCGCGCGTGGTCACCGGCGACGGCGACTTGGAACAAGCCATTGCGGGGCAATCGATCACGCTGACATTGATCGATGAGATCGACATCAGCCGGGGCGATATTCTGGTGCGAACCGAAGCGCCGCCGGGCGTCGCCAAACGATTCGAAACTACCCTGGTGTGGATGGCGGACGAACCGATGCTGACCAATCGGCCTTATTTGATGAAAATCGGCACCAAAACCGTGACCGTCACGGTACCGGCGATCAAGTACAAAGTGAATGTGAACACGCTCGAGCATATGGCGGTCACGAAGCTGGAACTCAATGAAATCGGCGTGTGCCATTTGAGTAGCGATCAACTGATCGCATTCGATCCCTACAAGGAAGATCGCGATACCGGCGGTTTTATTTTGATTGATCGCTTGAGCAACAATACCGTGGGCGCCGGTATGCTGCACAGTGCGCTCAGTCAGGGCCAGGACGATCAATGGCAGTCGATCAGCATCGATAAGCACACACTGGCTGCGATCAAAGGGCAGAAACCGTTTATTCTCTGGCTGAACGGCGATCCGGTCATCGCTAAATTGCTGGAGAAAAAGCTGTATGCGCTGGGCAAGCACACCGGCCTGCTGGACGGCGATGTGATTCGTGCCGGGCTCAATAAGGATTTGGGCGTAAGCGATGCCGATCAGGCTGAAGGTATCCGCCGCGTTGTCGAAGTAGCCAAATTGATGCTCAATTCCGGTCAAATCGTGCTGGTGGCGCTGAATTCGGCACTTAAGGCCGATTCGGGAGCGGTGCAATCGTTGGTGGAGCAAGGCGAGTTTTTCGAGATATCGCCGGATGTCACGCAGCAAAAACCGGAACAAGCGGTCGAGCGCATTATCGCGCATCTGACAGGTACGGGAGCTTTTAAATAAACGGCAATCCCGGAATGATCGGAAAGCTGCTTTGCTAACATCACTCAGGAAATGCGCATGAAACCGATCAAAAAAGCAGTTTTCCCCGTTGCCGGACTGGGTACTCGCTTTTTGCCAGCAGCCAAAGCAATTCCCAAAGAAATGCTGCCGATTGTCGATAAGCCATTGATTCAATTCGCTGCCGAGGAAGCGGTCGCTGCGGGTATCGATGTGTTGATTTTCATCGTCGGGCGCAACAAGGGGTCGATTCCAGACCATTTCGACAAAGCCTTTGAATTGGAAACGAAACTGGCAGGGGATAACAAGCACGACATATTGAATATCGTGCGCAATGTCCTGCCGTCGCATGTCGATTGTGTTTATATCCGCCAGGCGGAAGCGATAGGATTGGGTCACGCTGTTTTGTGCGCGCAGCCGGTGATCGGCGACGAACCCTTTGCCGTGCTGCTGCCGGACGATTTTATTGATGCGCCCGATAATTGCTGCTTGCGCCAGATGATCGATATTTACAATCACAATCATTGCTCGATACTGGGTATCGAGCAAGTGGCGCGCGAAACCGTCAATCGTTACGGCATCATCGACAGCGTGCCGGTGTCGAATCGGTTATCCAAAATCAACGCCATCGTTGAAAAACCGCCGGTCGATCAAGCGCCGTCAAATCTGGCGGTGGTAGGCCGCTATATTTTAACACCGCGCATTTTCGATCTGCTGAAGCAAACGAAACACGGCGCGGGCAATGAAATTCAATTGACCGACGGTATCGCCAAGTTGCTCAAGGAAGAAATTGTCCTGGGGCACCAATTTACCGGCAAACGTTTCGATTGCGGCAATAAATTGGGTTATTTGCAAGCCACGGTGGAGATGGCGTTACAACATCCCGAATTGAAACAGGATTTCGGAATGTACTTGCAAGACCTCATCGGCAAAGGAATATGAGCGGTTTTGTAATTCGAGAAATTGCCCGCACGGTTATTTTTTTCTGCGCTTCTCCACCGCTTCGGCAAGCTGATGCAATACCTTTTCTGTGGTATCGGAACCGATGCATCCATCGGTAATACTCTGCCCATAGACTAATTCTTCGCGCTTCTTGCCGTCGGCTTTTTGATTGCCTTCCACCAAATGACTTTCAATCATGACGCCGAAGATTGCGCGCGATCCGGCGGCGATTTGTCCGGCGACATCGACGGCGACTTCCGTTTGGCGGCGATAATCTTTGAGACTGTTGGCATGGCTGAAATCGATCATCAAATGGGGCGTCAGTTTTGCTTTCGCCAATTCTTCCGCAGCCGCTGCAACGCTGGCTTGATCGTAATTAGGTTTGCGTCCGCCGCGCAGAATAATGTGGCAATCTTCATTGCCCTTGGTGGCGAAAATCGCGGTGTGTCCTTCCTTGGTCACCGACAAAAAATGATGTGGCCGGGAAGCGGCGGTAATCGCGTCGATGGCGACATTCAAGTTGCCGTTGGTGCCGTTCTTGAAACCGATCGGGCACGATACGCCGGAAGCCAATTCGCGGTGTCCTTGGCTTTCGGTCGTGCGTGCACCGATGGCCGCCCAGCCGATCAGATCCGATAAATACTGCGGGCTGATCAAATCCAAGTATTCGGTGGCCGAAGGTATGCCGATGGAGTTGAGATCGAGCAACAGCTTGCGCGCCGTCCTGAGTCCCTTATTGATATGGAAGCTATTGTCCAGATCGGGATCGTTGATCAATCCTTTCCAACCGACGGTAGTACGCGGTTTTTCGAAATAAACGCGCATCACGATATGCAATTGCTGCTTCAATGTTTCGCGCACATGTTTCAAACGTGCGGCGTATTCTAGCGCGGCATCGACATCGTGAATCGAGCAAGGGCCTACGATAACCAGCAAACGATCGTCCTCGCCATGCAAAATGCGATGAATGCCTTGCCGCGCGGCGTAAACCGTTTCCGTCGTAATCTCCGTCATCGGATATTCGCGGTGCAATTCCACCGGCGGTGTGAGTTCGTGTACACCGATAATGCGCAAATCATCGGTCTGGTATTTCATAGCGATTCCTCTTCAAAGGCGGGTTGGTGCAAAGGTGTTTGCGATGGGCGCTATTTTAACTCAATCGCGCTATTTCATGAGCGAATGGATTGCATATCGCGATACGGTATTCGGCGCGGCGATCAACCGGATAATCGGCGCAGCCATTCTTCCAGTTTGCGTGTGGCGATGACGTCGTCTCTGTTATAGCCGATAATTTCGGTTTTGAGTCTTTGTTTCTCAGTCAAATCGGTTTCTCGGCGGAAGCGATTGAACTGCACCACCGACCATTGCGAGCCGGATTCGGCATTCTCCCATTGGAAATCGACCAGCTTCGAGTGCTTACAAATATCTTTCAGGCCGTAACCTTGCAACGGCAACACCAAATTATCCAGAACCGGTTTTTGAATGTCGAACAGCGGACTTTCGTCGCCGAGCAGCCAGGCAACCGTGGCATGCTGCAGCATGTCGTAGCGCTCGGCGTATTTCCGGATTGTGGCTCTTTCGTGATTCGAGTAATGCGCCAGCACGATGCGGGAATGCTGTGCGCGATAACGGTCTAATTTTTGCAAGAAACCGATCCAGCCGTCGTAATCGCTGGATTCGATATCGGTCCACACATAATCGAAATCGTTTCGCGCATACGGCGGCAACAGAAATCCCCACAAATACACATGGCGCTCGCAGCCTGGAGCCAATGGATTGTCTTCGATATCGAAATGAATCCAAGTACCCTCCGGTAATACCGGTTCACTCAGTTTGAACAACTCGTCGCACACATGAGCTTTGGCTTGTAAGATGGCGCGTTGCTTTCTTTTGCTTCCTTTGAGATGTGGTACATCGGGTATCGATTCAACGGTGCTGGCGGCCAATTGCGAAATGGTGGCGATACCGGCTTCTGCCAAATGATCCGCCGCCATGCCATGAATGCCATACAGCAGCGAAATATCCTCGCGCGCTTCGAATTCCGGGCGGCAGTACGGTTCGTGAGGGCAGATGCGGCATTTGCTGTGGCTGTATCGCACGGCGGGCGGGTGGGGTAAGTCCAGCAGGCGGCGCATGCCGTCGATAAATTCATCCACGGCGGGTTCTATTTCGTCGCCGAGCAATGCGGTGCGGCCATCGCCGAGAAAAACCATCGCGGGCAGTTTGGTTGCCAGCAAGCGACGATAAATGCCGAGCTGAATTTGGGTCGATTTTTTGTACTCGCTCAAAGAGAGCTTCGCATCGGCGGGTTGGTATTGTCCGCTGTCATGGCGAATCAGAAAATCCGGATATCCCACCAAGCCTTGCCGTTCATCTATAAGGCGCGCTTGATAAATCGCGGGTACACCCTCGCGCATTAAGGATTGCGTATGTTCAACGGACACGGCTTTGCTGACGAGGTATTGCTTTTCCAGTCTGGTCAGCATGGCGGCTTCATGGACAAGACCTTGCTCGCTGAGCAACTGACTGAATGCGTCTGGTTCGGATGCGACCGGTTGATGCTTATCCAGCCACGCCCGGCGAATGCATGAAATCCATGCGCTGGCGTCGCTGGGTTTGATTAAAAATTGCATTGGGTAAAGGCTTGTTGGCGGCTGCTAAAAAACCGATTTTAGCATTGTTAAAGAGGCGCTGATTCATTCGGCGAACGAGATGAGGCACGAGGGGCGCGGAACGCAGCGATTCGCTCGTGTAATCGATCAATCAGCGTTTCCTTAAAGCATTGCAATGGGAAAACAGCAGATGCTACCCATAGATGGTTTCTTTGAATTGTTGTTGAATTAACTCGATCTTTTGTTTATTTTCGATCAAGGCGTCGACGCAATCGGCATCCAATTTCGTGCCGGATAATTGTTTTAACATATCAAATGCTTTCTCATTGTTCCAGGCATCCTTATAGGGGCGGCGCGAAGTCAAGGCATCGAACACATCGGCGACTGCCACGATGCGCGCTTCCAGTGGAATTTCGTTATGATGCTTGCCCGATGGATAACCGCTGCCATTGACCGCTTCGTGATGATATTCGGCAATGTTTTTCAGCACATCAATGTCATCGATACTGTCGAATCCGAAATTCGACGCAATGTCGTCGACCATTTCCCTGCCTGTCCGCGCATGTGTGTTCATGATGGCTCTTTCTTCGTCGCTCAGTGGTCCCGGTTTCAGCAATATGCTGTCCGGTATCGAAACCTTACCGATATCGTGCAGCGGGGAAAACATAAAAATATATTCGATATACGCATCGTCCAAATCGTATTTGACGGCCAGAGATTCCGCGATCAGGCGGCTGTAGCGCGACATGCGATCCAAATGGCTGCCGGTTTCTGGGTCGCGCAAATGAGTAATGCTGCTGGTTGTTTTCAGGGCGGCGCCCATGACTTTCAATGTCGAAAGTTCATTGATGATCATGAGAGCGATCAAATGCCCATAAACATCGAGATTGTTTAATGTATCTTCGCTGAACACATCGGTTTCATACGAATTAAAAAACAAAAAACCGACGAATTCTCCGGCATGAAAGATCGGCATGGTATAGCTTGCCGCGTAACCTTGGCGGCCTATTCTGCGCGTATGCTCATGCGTGCCTTTATCGAAAGTGACCAGATTATTAACCACTCGCGGCAACCCCTTGGCAAGGATCGCCTTTAAGGAAGGTGCATCGTCCAGCGGCACCTGATAGCGCAATAATGGCTTGTCATCGCCGCTGCTGTCCAAATAGGTTTCTGTCCAAATAGGTTTTTAATACTTTTGTTTTCGGATCGTATAGCGTAATTGCAATACGAGCGACAAAGGGAAATTTTTCTTGCATGCAACGATGCGCGCTGACAATCTTCTCTTTGGTAGATAACGGCTTATTCAAGTCGCTCAATACATCGCGATGATGAAACATTTGTCGGGTTCCCAGTGCAAAGATTGGCATAACGGCCAAATGGCACCAAAGTTTGAGACAATTTCATTCGAATCCATTCATTGATTGATGACGCGGCTTAAATTGGAGTAATCCCTCATCTACTGGTATACTTCCCGGCACTTTTGAGTTTATGGCGGGCCTCCCCGCATTGTGAGGTAGTGAATCTGGTCAGGTCCGGAAGGAAGCAGCCACAGCTATTTATCGCAAGTGCCGGGGGTCGGGCTCGCCGCCCCCATCCGAGACGATGCTTAGTGGATTGTTGACCGATCTCATCGAAAACATGTCGCAAACACAAGTTCTTGCGCGCAAATGGCGCCCCAAAAATTTCTCGCAGCTGACAGGACAGGAACATGTAGTCAAAGCACTGACCAATGCGCTGGAACAAAACAGACTGCATCACGCCTATTTGCTGACCGGCACGCGCGGCGTCGGCAAAACCACCATTGCCCGTATTCTGGCCAAATCGCTGAACTGCGAAGTCGGCATAACAGCATCGCCCTGCGGGGTTTGTCCGGCATGTCGGCAAATCGATTCCGGAAGCTACATCGATCTGATCGAATTGGACGCAGCCTCCAATACCCAAGTCGATAACATGCGCGAGCTGTTGGAGAATGCGATGTATGCGCCGACCAGTGCGCGCTACAAGATTTACATCATCGACGAAGTGCACATGCTGTCCAAGTCGGCATTCAATGCGATGCTGAAAACCTTGGAAGAGCCGCCGCCGCATGTCAAATTCGTGCTGGCGACTACCGATCCGCAGAAGATTCCGGTGACGGTGTTATCGCGTTGCCTGCAATTTAGCTTGAAGCAAATTCCGCAAATGCAGATCGCCGAATACTTAAAGCATGTATTGGCACAAGAGAAAATACAATCCGATACCGCATCGCTGCAATTGATCGCGCGTGCCGCCCAAGGCAGCATGCGCGATGCGTTAAGCCTGCTGGATCAGGCTATCGCCTTTGGCGAGGGCAGGGTTGCGGAAGCCGGTGTGCGCGACATGCTGGGCATCATCGACCAAGGTTATTTGTTCGATCTACTTGAAGCCCTGGCGCAACACAATGGGGAAAAACTGCTGGCATTGGCGGATGAAATGGAGGCGCAATGCCTTTCCTACGACATGGCATTGCAAGACATGGCGTCAATTCTGCATCGCATCGCCTTGACACAAACCGTTCCGCAAGCGATGAGCGAAGATACCCCGGATTATGCGCGCATCGAAGCTTTGGCAAAAACCTTTACCGCCGACGACATTCAGTTGTTTTATCAAATTGCATTGCATGGCCGCAGCGATTTAAGTCTGGCTCCCGATGAATACGCCGGTTTTACCATGACGTTGATGCGCATGCTGGCATTCATGCCGGATAACTTATCGTCCGCCGGTCAATCCATACCGCAACCGCCTGTGCGTCAATCCGTAACTGCAGCGACGGAGAAAAAACAACCGATCGAGACTAAACCATCGATGCAACACCGGCCGGACGAGCATTCCGGAGGTATTTGCGATTCGGATTGGCCGCAACTGGTGCAGCAATTGAAGCTCACCGGCATGGCAAAAATGCTTGCGCAGCATTGCGAAGCGCAAACAGTGAGCGCGGAAAAGGCGGAGTTGTGCGTGCCGGAAGCGCATAAGCACCTGCTGGAAAAGAAATATCAGGATAAAATTCAGGCGGCGCTGAATGCTCATTTCGGCAAACCGGTCGCGCTAAAATTTTCGGTGGGTGCGATTACCGGATTAACGCCGGTGGCGTTACAACAGCGCGAAGAAGAACAAAAACAGGCAGACGCCATTGCAGCTATGGAAAGCGACCCGGTGGTGCAGGAATTGATCGAACAGTTCGATGCAAAATTAATCGTCCCAACCATCAAACCGATTCAAAAATAAAGGAGAACGAACATGATGAAAGGCCAACTCGGCAATATGATGAAACAAGCGCAAATGGTGCAGGAAAACATGCGCCAAATGCAGGAAAAACTCGCCGCTATCGAAGTGGAAGGGCAGTCCGGCGCGGGCATGGTCAAAGTGATCATGACCTGCCGCCACGACGTAAAGCGCGTCAGCATCGACGATAGCTTAATCGGCGACGACAAGGAGATGCTCGAGGATCTAGTTGCCGCAGCGTTCAACGATGCCGTGCGACGCGTGGAAACCACCACTCAGGAGAAGATGTCGCAATTGACCAGTGGGTTAGGTTTGCCGCCTGGGTTTAAGCTGCCTTTTTGAGATTATGGTTTGTGGGATCTCGTACAGAAATTACACCGGGGAAGTGATGCGATGAGGCTGATAGCGAAAATAATACTGACGAGCATATTGCTGGGATTGCTTGCTTGTTCGAGTACCGGCCCTATCGTTTATCCTAATTCGCATTTTTTATCGGTTGGTAAGGAAACGGCGGAGCGCGATATCGAGGCTTGCAGAGTGATGGCGGAGACGGCTGGTGCGGATGAAGGAACTGGCAGATTGGGCGATATTGCAACCAGTACAGCCATGGGTGCAGGCGTCGGCGCCGCAAGCGGCGCAGTGGGCGGCGCGGT
Source organism: Nitrosomonas sp. (assembly GCA_023257295.1). Taxonomy (GTDB): domain Bacteria; phylum Pseudomonadota; class Gammaproteobacteria; order Burkholderiales; family Nitrosomonadaceae; genus Nitrosomonas. Next base: position 9,541 of record JALRCN010000149.1, read on the forward strand.
TTACGGATCGGCGGGGCAAGGTTCCTTGGTCGGCGCAGCCAGTGGCGCTGCTGCCGGATTGTTGCGTGGATTGATGTTTTCGGCAAGGCCCCGGCAAACCAGTCAAGCCTATGCAAACTTCGTGTCGCGTTGTTTGGAAGAAAAAGGTTATGAGGTGACCGGCTGGCAATGAGGCGGCAACCGGTCGACAGCCATAGGCTTAATCTTTGGCACCCATGCGCAGCGCACGATCCCTGGATGCTTGCAGCGCTGCTTCGGAATCTTCCGTTGCCAGCCATCCCTGTAAATGCGCGCATGCAATATCCGCCAAGGCTTCAATCCAATCGCTACACTCATTGAGGCAAGGGATGTAATGAAATGATTTTCCGCCTGCGGCGATAAAAGTATTTTTCGCTTCGATGGCGATTTCCTCTAGTGTTTCCAGGCAATCCGCGACAAATCCGGGACAGATCACATCGACACGTGGCGTTTGCGCTTTTCCGAGTTCCGTCAACGTGGTTGCGGTATAGGGCGTGAGCCATTTGGCTCTGCCAAAACGGGATTGAAAACAGACCGCGTATTGATTTGCGTCCAATTCCAAGGCCTCGGACAGTAAGCGCCCGGTTTTTTGGCATGCGCAATGATAAGGATCGCCTTTGTCCAGACTGGCGCGCGGCGTGCCGTGAAAACTGATCACCAACTTATCGGGGCGGCCATGCGCAGCCCAATAATCCCGAACGTTTTGCGCCAGTGCCGCGATATAGCCGGGATGGTCGTGATATTGCTTGATCGTGCGTATTGCCGGTTGGTTACGCAACGTATTCATCACGGCAAAAACATTATCCATCGCTGCCGCCGTGCTGCTCGACGCGTATTGTGGAAACAGCGGAACAATGAGTATGCGATCGCACCCTTGTTGCAACATGCGATGCATTACTTCTGCAACCGACGGTTTGCCTATATTCATGGCATATTCTACCAGCGGCGGATTTTGCAGCCGGGATTGCAATGCTTGACGCAATAACTTGGTTTGCCGCTCGGTATGAACTTTTAGCGGTGAGCCTTCCGGTAACCAGACCTTGGCATATTTCTCGGCGGATTCTTTTGGGCGGAACGGCAAAATAAAACCGTGCAAAATCGGCCACCAGATTAACCGGGGAATTTCAATCACGCGCCGGTTGCTCAAGAATTCCTTAAGATAGGGCCGCAATGCTTGCGCATTGGGTGCCTCCGGCGTACCCAGATTGATAAGCAAGACGCCGGTGCGACTTGGAGCGCCGTGACAATAAGTTGATTTCGTAAGCATAACCATAGAGTTAATGTTGAGACAAACTACTGGACAGGAGTTTTGCGGTAATGTCGACGATAGGAATCACGCGCTCATAAGCCATGCGCCGAGGACCGATGACGCCGACTGTGCCGACAATCGAACCATCGATTCCATAAGGTGCGGTGATGACGCTGAATTCTTCCAGTGATGCGACGTCGGATTCGCCACCGATGAAAATCTTGACGCCATGGGCTTGGCGACTGAGTTCGAGTAATTGCATCAATTTGGTTTTGCGTTCGAACAATTCGAACAAGTTTTTCAAATTAACTAGATTCCCCGATAGGTCATTGACTTGAAGCAAGTTGCGTTCGCCAGCCAGCACCACGGCCTCGCTGGTTTCCGTAATCGCTTCGCCGCCTGCCTCGATGGCGGCGTTCATTAAGCCGATCATTTCGCTGCGGAGCTGCTTGAGCTCTCCGGCCAAGCGGCCGCGAATTTCATTCAACGTACAACCTGCATAATTTTGATTGATGAAATTGCCCGCTTCGATCAAATCCGATTGGTTGTATGGGGTTTCGGTAAAAATAATGCGATTTTGCACATCGCCTTCCGGCGTTACGATAATCAACAGGATGCGTTTCTCGGACAATGCCATGAATTCGATATACCGGAATGCCGCACCTTTGTGTTTTGGGGTTATCACCACACCGGCAAATCGCGTCAATTCCGATAGCAATTGCGACGCCATATTGATCAAACGCGAAGGATTATCGGGGTGCAAATGGTTTTCCAGATGACTCAATTCCACTTTGTCGAGCGATTTGACCACCATTAACGTATCGATAAACATGCGATAACCTTTGGCGGTAGGCACTCTGCCTGCGGATATGTGCGGACTGATAATCAAGCCCATTTCTTCAAGATCCGCCATCACATTGCGAATCGTCGCCGAGCTCAAATCCAATCCGGAATACTTAGAAAGCGCATGGGAGCCAACCGGTTGACCCTCATGAATATATCGTTCAACCAGCATTTTTAATAAAATTTGAGCACGTTCGTTTAACATGGCGCCATTCTACACGAATCGATGAAATTCAATATCAGGTTATCGGCGGTGATTCGGCTTCATTCTATCTATGCTAAACTTTCCGGAAATCATGGTTTCCAGTGCATTTAATTCTGCCGATCAAGTAGGCGCTACGCATCTTTTTTTCAATATGCTGCGCGACGCATGCGCTCATTTTTTCTACGGTATTTTAATGACGATATTGAATTCCGATCAATGCAGCAATAACCTACGTTTTTAAAAGATGAATTCTCCATTTCTCACCATCGCGCTGATCGGAAAACATAAAAACCCTGAAATTGCAGCGCCGCTGCTGAGCCTTGCCGAGCATCTGACGTCAAAGCATTACAAGGTACTGCTGGATCATCTCTCGGCGTCGAATATCTGCAATGGTAAATATCCGGCGTTATCGCTGGAGGAAATCCGAGTGGGTTTTTTCTTTTATTGGTCTATGTACTATTTATCCGAATATTTAAAAATTAACTTAGGAAAACAGTTACAAATACCGCTGTCTCAAAATGGAACACTTCCCCAATCTCAGGTGATCTAATGAGACCTTTAAACCCTATATTTCTTAAAGTTCTAGCCAAAAAATAGC
>JALRCN010000195.1 GCA_023257295.1 Nitrosomonas sp.
GGGGTATTTATCACCTAATAATTTTGAAAAAAAACTTAAGGAGAAAAATCAAATCACGATAGATTACAATTCGAACAAGCAAGTCAAAACGTTCTCGACTTGGTGAAAAAACTGTCCGTTAAAATGGGACAACTCCACTGACCGGAAGTGCAGCACTGTTGCAACACTCTCCGCATAATCTCAAATCGTCAGTGACCGACTCGGAGAAAATTTACAGCAAATTTTGGACTTGACCCAACCGATTTTGTTTCAGGTATGACAGACTCGTATGCTGTTACATTGTATCGAAGACTACGTGGTATAGAATTACCCCGTGGATAGCAAGAAAAATTGTAATATTCCGGTCTAACCCGTTTACCAGCGGCGTTCTCCGCAAAACGGAGACAGTGCACGCCGCACTGCATTGCTGCAGCTCGGGCCGCGAAGCCGATTAACATTCGCTGAAAAATTACATCCCAGTCTAACAAGGGAAGAACGAGATAACCGATGACCGCAAAGATATTGGTGGTGGAAGACGAGCCAGCTATCCAGGAATTAATCGCGCTGAATTTAAAACAGGCCGGTTATTCGATTCTATGCGCGGATACTGTGTCGCAAGCCAACAAGATTTCCAACGATATATTACCGGATCTGGTATTGCTCGATTGGATGCTACCCGACATGAGCGGCGTTGATTTTGCCAAGAAGCTGCGCCGGGAATCGCGCACCAAGGATATTCCTATTATAATGCTGACCGCCCGTACGCAGGAAATCGACAAAATCACCGGATTAGACGCCGGTGCGGACGACTACATCACCAAGCCTTTTTCGCCGCGCGAGCTGATCGCGCGAATAAAGGCGGTGTTGCGCCGGAGATTGCCGGAAATATCGGATGAAATCATTGAAATCGATGGCTTGAAACTCGATCCCGCCACGCATCGAATTTATGTGTGGCAAGGCGACGATCCCGCTCAACCTGCCGTACTGGCGCTAGGCCCTACTGAATTCCGCTTACTGCACTTTTTGATGGCGCATAAAGAACGTGTGCATACCCGCACTCAGTTACTGGATCGCGTTTGGGGAGATCATGTTTTTATTGAGGACCGTACCGTCGATGTCCATATCCGGCGCTTGCGGAAGGTATTGGAATCCGTTGGCAAGGAAAATCTGGTACAAACGGTAAGAGGCTCCGGTTATCGCTTTTCTGTCGAAAATAATGAAGAAAATATGGAATGATCGGTATATCAAAATGAAATCATTGAAACTTAATTCAGTAAAAATCATCTCATTCCGAGTTACTAAACATTAAAATTTATCGATGCCATCACCTTTCGATTCCAGCGATACCCGCTTCTCCGATTTTACCGGCGACGAAAGTATCGACGCGTTGCTGGGCGGCACATACTGGGAAGATTCGTCCATTCCATACAGTTTTCCATCGAGTAACAATGCACTACTTTGGTCTACGTTTTCCAGTGGGTATGGATCTCAATCAGGCGGCGGCGAACCCTGGAACAAAAAATTCAAGCCGTTGACCAGCGCAAACCGGGATGATTTTGAGAACGCTCTGCAACAATGGGCAAATGTCGCGGACATCGAGTTTATTCAGGTTGCCGAAACGGCCAATAAGGTCGGTGACATCCGCGCGGCTTACACCTTTGATGCCGACAGCCTAACCTTAGCGTGGTCTTATCTGCCGTCCGACAGTCCTGTGGCGGGCGATATCTGGATCAACACGCAAGGACTGCTCGATACTGAGGATTGGAACCCCGGCAGCATGGCTTTTGAGACTGTTTTGCACGAACTCGGGCATGCGCTGGGTCTCAAGCATCCCTTTAGCAGTTCAGATCACTCCGACGATTCAGACGATTCAGACGATTCAGACGATTCGCATGATTCCGATGACTCGAACCATACATTCGAATCAGTACTTTCGAAAAACCTCGACAAAACCATCTATACCGTCATGAGCTACACTTACGCCAATCTCGAAGGCGAGGAAGGCACAGGATTTTCTTTCCATCCTACGACACCGATGGTACTGGATATCGTCGCCACACAAGCTCTCTATGGTGCCAACAACGATTTTCACACCGGCAATGATACCTACATCTATGATGACGCCAATACTTACCACGAAACCATTTGGGATGCCGGCGGTTCCGCCGACACTATCCGCTATATCGGCTCAATTCCAAGTCTTTTCGATTTGAATCCGGCAGGGGGTTCGATTATCGGTCAATCGGTCTATGTACAAAAAAATGGCAACGATGTCGGCTTACCGGTGCCTAATGTCTGGATAGCCGATGGCGTAACGATTGAAAATGTAATTGCAGGTCAAGGCAATGATATTTTAATCGGAAACGATCGCAGCAATAATCTGGACGGCGGATCCGGAGTCGATACGGTTATCGTAGAATCGGCGCAAAATCAGTTTTCTCTAGCGAAAAATGCCAGCGGCTATACACTCACCGAGAAAAAGAATTCCGATCATAAAGACAAACTGAAAAATATCGAACGTTTGGAATTTTCCGATCATAAGCTCGCCTTGGATTTGGATGGTCATGCGGGCGAAGTTGCAAAAATGCTGGGCGCTGTTTTCGGCGCTTCCGCTCTATCCAATAAGGATTACGTGGGTACCGGTTTATCAAAAATGGATCAAGGATTGAACTACGAGCAACTTGGTGCGCTTGCCATTCAAGCAACCGGTCTTACCGGTTACGACGAAATTGTCTCATTGCTATGGAAAAATCTGTTTGATTCCGATCCACAGCAATCCGATATATCGCCTTACGTCAAGCTGCTGGATAGCCAAGAAATTTCTATTGGAAATCTGGCATCGCTGGCTGCCAATAGTAGTTACAATATACAACACATTAATTTATTTGAGCTTTCTCAAACCGGCATCGCCTATATTTGACTGCTCGATCTCATTTACTGATTCCACGCCTCGCTTTGACTACCTTGCCATTCTTTGCTACTTTCCTTCGCAGCAAAGAATCGCACTGACATTCATTTCCCTCATAACGAGATAGCAAATGCACGAAGAAACCGCAATGCATGGCCTAAAAACCAAAGGATTAAAAAAGGGATCGGTATCTCAATCGGCAGCCGTCACCATAGGTCTGGCCGCCACCGCACCCGTTTATTCATTGACCGGTGCACTTGGGCACGGCGCTTCCGAAAGTGGTTATCAATTGCCAATCGTGCTGATTCTATCGGTAATTCCAATGTTTTTTGTTGCGCTGGCCTACAAGCATCTGACTACCTCGGCACCCGATTCCGGGACTGTTTTCACGTGGGGCGCTAAAGCCATCGGTCCGCGATTCGGCTGGTTTGGCGGTTGGTCGCTGTTACTAGCAAGTATTTTGGCCGGAGTCGCCGCCACTCAGATCATTGTTAATACCATGGCTATTCTACTGAATATAAACGAAATCTCACTTTTGCTTCAGCTCACGGTGGCCATTCTGTTTATCCTAAGCACGACTTATCTGACTGCGTTAGGTGCGGAAGAATCCTCTCGCACAACGTTGATCCTGACAATTCTACAATACGGACTACTCCTACTCTTGGCGGCCATCCTATTTTTTAACGTTGCGCAAGGGAATACAGTCGACACCGCTGCGCCTCTGTCGCTGGAGTGGTTCAATCCATTTGCAATTTCATCTTTTGATGCTTTTCTTAATGGATTTCTTGTTGCACTTTTTATTTTCTGGGGATTTGATGCGTCATTGGCAATGTCGGAAGAAACCCGAGGTAATTCGGAGCAAGCAGGTCGCAGCGGAATTATTGCGATGATAATTACCGTCATCACTTATGTTGTTTTTGCTACCGCTGCGCTCGCTTATGCTGGGATCGATGCGCACGACACCGGCAGCCTGACCTCTGCTGCAAACATCGATTCGGTCGTAACTGTGTTAGCAACGAATATGATCGGTTCAAATGGCACATTGGCTGCTGCATTGATTATTGCAATCTCAGCCTTCTCCGCCACCATGTCAACGATTATGCCTTCAGCTCGCGCTGCCCTGGCCATGGCCACATACCGAGCGATTCCCAAGAAATTTTCATCGGTCAACAAAACGACGCAAACGCCGAAGTTTGCGACCTGGACCATCGGCTTAATGACTTTGGTTATCTATATTTCGCTGAGCCTTATCAGCGAATCGATCGTTAGGGATACGATTCAAAGCGTAAGCATAGCGGTATGCACCTATTACACCATCGCCGCGCTCGCTTGCGCACTTTATTTTCACCGTACCGCATTTAACCACTGGCATACAGCACTATCGCAAGTCGTTTTCCCGGCGTTTGCTGCTCTGGTTCTGATAACCGTCGGCATTTTACAGGCATGGAATATGATAGATCCCAGTTACGGATCAAGTGGCTCGATTGCGGGAATCGGTGCGGTATTTATGATTGGTGTGGTTACTTTATTATTTGGAATTCCGCTGATGCTCTGGTGGAGTTTCCATGAATCCAGGTTCTTTCGTGGCGAAACACTGCCGCTGGAAAGGGCCCATATGGTTGCTGACAATCAGTCGACATGCAATGCTCAAACCAATTTGAAGTCGTCCGACCTCAACCGCGAAACCGATTAAACGGAAACAATACAGCCAGCCAACTATTTCATTAGATCGATTTATCTTTTTCTAATGGAAATCCGGCGTCACGCAGCGCTTTGATTCCACCCTCCATTGAAACCACGTTGGTATAACCCATTTGCTGCAGCGCATCCGCAACCAGTATTGATCGATAGCCACCGCCGCAATACAGTACCATCGCTGCAGTCTTATCGGGTATCACCGTTTCAATATCGCGTTCAATGATGCCTTTTCCTAAATGTCGCGCACCGACCGCGTGATCAATCCAAAATTCGTGATCCTCTCGCACATCAATGAAATGGAATTGCTCCCCTTTCGCCAATCGTGCTTGAACATCGGCCACAGTACACTCCTTCACCCGCTTTTTTGCTTGTTCTACTAACTGCAAAAACCCAGGATTGTGTTGCATTGTTTTTCTCCTTTGATTTCAATTGAAATAATATGCTCCAAAAAAAACCGGCACACCAACTGTCTTGCGACAGTGGTGTACCGGTGTTTTCTTCTCGTCTTCTTATAGCTTGGTGAAGACCGGAATTACCGCGCCAGCAATACTGTTAATGTAACGATTGCCTTCTTC
>JALRCN010000197.1 GCA_023257295.1 Nitrosomonas sp.
TCCATTCGCGAATCGGTCAATGCGCATCGGAAACCGGGCTTCACGCACGAGGTCATCGTCGTCGACAACAACTCAACCGACAAAACTGCGAAACTGGCAGCGCAAGTCGGCGCTAACGTTGTATTTGAGCCGATTAACCAGATCAGTCGTGCGCGCAATGCCGGCGCGGCGGCCGCCACTGGAGATTGGCTGCTGTTTGTCGATGCCGATAGTTTGCTCAACCCCGGCATGATTGCCGATATTCTGCAAATGATCGAAAGCAACAAATATGTGGGTTGCGGTAGCATAATGCATATGCCCGGTCTGCCGTGGTGGGGAAATGCCGTCATGCAGCTATGGACGGTGTTCTCAGTCACATTTCGCTGGGCATCCGGCGCGCTTATCGTATGTCGTGCCGATGCATTCCGCGAAGTGGGCGGCTTTAATCAAGAGTTGTTTGCCGCCGACGAAATCGATTTGAGTCAATTGCTCAAAAAATGGGGGCACAAGCGTCGTCTAAAATTCACTATCCTAACCCGTCACCCACTGATTACTTCGCCGCGCAAAATAAGGCTCTATACCGGGCGAGAAATAACAGGGCAAATATTTAGCCTTATGTTTAATCCACACAAGACGTTACAGGACAAAAAGAAACTGCCTATTTGGTACGATGGTAGGCGATAACGCAAATTGCAATGACCGACAATCTCACATGAAAACCAACCTGCCTTCGCTTAAGCTGGCGCTGATTTGCGGCGGCATCGGAGCCGAGCACATCGGTAGTATTGAAAGCGCGCTCTGGCTCTTGAGTCAATTCCGTTCGGATCATCGCATCGGCTTTTTCTACCAGCACCCGGACGGCCGCTTGGCCGAATCGGCCGAATTGCTTGCCCTATTCGAATCTTGGGCTGTCCATCCTTATATCAAAGCATGGATCGATCCGGCTGGTGCCGAAAATTGCCGGTCCGTTTTCCGGCGTGCCGTCACTTGGCCCGGCTCTGCTTGGGCCTCGCTGACCGGCGGCGATTGGGATTTGGTATGGCCCGCTTTTCACGGTCGCGGCGGCGAAGACGGCAGCTTCCAAGGTTTATGCGAATGCTTGGACCTTCCCTACGCCGGTTGCGGTATCGCTGCCTCGGTCGTCTGCGTCGACAAAATAAAAACCAAAGCGATCTTGCGCGTATCCGGATTGCCGGTTTTACCGGAAGTAACCTTGGAAGATTGGCAGTTAGGCTCCCCCGATACCATTTCGTATCTCGTAGAGCAAGCCGCCGCTTTAGCAGACAAGGACGAGACCGATCTTGATTCCATCACGCGCATCAGTTCCAGTTTGTCCGATCGGATTCTCGAATCCGAAGCGCGATTCGGCTATCCGGTATTCGTCAAACCTGCCAGCTTGGGATCTTCGCTCGGTGTCGTCAAAGCAGCAAACCGTCAAGCACTGGCAAACGCCTTGGTGCAATCCTTGATTTTGGATCGGCGCGCGATGGTGGAACCGCAATGCAACTGGCCGGAATACGGCATTGGATTGTGCGGTCTCGACGAACCTCAAGCCTCGTTGGTCGTGGGCTACGCCTTGAACCCGGATTTCTTCGACTATGAAGCCAAGTTCGGTGCTCAAGCCCAAGACGATGCCATACCTGCCAATCTCAATCCCGCGCAAACCCGGCAACTGCAAGAATTAGCCGTCGCGGCTTGGCACGCTTTAGGGCTGGAAGGCTGCGCCCGGGTGGATTGTTTCTGGGATAACGGCCAAATGGCCATCAACGAAATCAATACCATGCCGGGATTCGGCGTGCACAGCGTCTACGCGCAAGCCTTCGCCAAGGCTGGACTGCCTACCGCTGAATTCCTGGATCGAATCGTGGCCGCTGGCCTGGAACGCCATCGCCGCCGGAATTCGCTTATCATCAGTTTCAAGGATCGCTTATGATCGACGCGCGACAAACCGTTACCGTTCTCTTTGGCGGCAAAAGCCCCGAACACTGGGTCAGCGTCAAATCGGGATTGTTCGTCCTGCTTCATTTGGATTCCGAACGCTACCTGGCGCGCGGCGTTTACTTCGATCAAATGGGAAAACCCGCTTCGGCCTCCGTTTGCCGGGAAGCGATTGCCACTTTCTTTGCCCGCAACGAAGTCAGCTTCTTCGGCCCCGGCGAAAGCGCGCCTGCCAGCAATATTTGCGCCTGGCTCCAAGATCGCGCCCATCCAACCGGTGACACTTGTTTTCGCAACGGAGGTCAGGGAGATTGGGGTATTTTCCTGCCGGTTTTCCATGGTCAAGGGGGCGAAGACGGCAGCATTCAGGGTTTTCTGGAGTTTTTGGGCTTGCCGTACGGCGGCTGCAACTTGGAAGGCTCCGCGCTGGGCATCGACAAGATCCTGACCAAACAATGCTGTCAGGCCGCAGGGCTGGATGTCGCTCCCTGGGCCACCGTCGATAGCGCCGCTTGGGCTAAAGACGCCAACGCTTGCCTGGAACGCTGCCATCCGCTGGGCCTGCCGCTTTTTATCAAACCGGCCCGGCTCGGCTCCTCCATCGGCCTCAGCCGCATTACCCGATTCGAGGATCTGGCCCCGGCGATTCAGTCCGCCCTGAGTTGGGATAACCGCATTTTGATCGAAGCGCAGGTCAAAGGCATCGAATACGGTATCGGCATCGTCGGCGACCGAAGCCGACCGATGATATCGGCTATCGCCGAATCCACGCTGCGAGCTGACAGTTTCGATTACGAAGCCAAGTACAGCGCCGATGCCCTAGATGACATCGTGCCTGCCCGATTGGACGAGGCTGCCACCACCCAACTGCAAGACTTCGCCCTTCAAGTCTGGCGGGCGCTCGACATGCAAGGCATCGCTCGGATCGACTGCTTCCTGGGACCGCAAGGCCCGGTACTCAACGAAGTCAATACCATGCCGGGATTATCCACCTGGGCTCCCTTCGTCATGGCCTGGCGCCACATCGGTATTCTTGCCCCCGACCTAATGGACTTGATCGTCCGCGAAGCTTTGGATCGCAGGCTCGTGGCTGAAAAAAAACACATAAACCACAAAACTACCGGTACCAGTTGAAATGATCGGTCATCGTCACCTTAATGAACAGAATCCGTGGATTCCGGGAAAAACTTTTCTTTGCGTTTTTGTTCGTTGAAGTATAACGACTCGTTTGGCTCCAGGCAGCTGCCCAATTCCTGAATTTGCATCCAAATATCAGGGAATTTCTTCATCCGCTTGAAGCGGCGGGCGTTTTTCTTAAAATCCCTTTTGTTGCCGGCTTTATATAACAATTCGAATAACTGCAGCCAGCCTTGGATATCGCGCTGATCGGTTGCAAGCTGTTTTTGCAATAACTCTATCGCCGCAGCGCTGTTATTTTGCTCGATCAGCGAACTCACTTCGTCCATGATCCGTCCGGTCGATTCAGAAAGCTGACCGGATGAAGCGGCAGCTGCTTCTTCCCGCTGCAGCAGCAGGGCTTCGTGCCGATCGGATTCTTCTCCGGTATCGCCGGAAAAAATGTTGCGGCGAGCGAAGCGCTGCTTGATGCTGCGGTAACTGCGCAGTATCAAAAGAGCGATTAGCAACGTCAGCAAAATTCCAACCAGAAATACGGTATCGGCGAATACCGAAACCTCTATCGGCAGTTCTGGCACTTCATCGAGCACAGGCGCTTGACTACCGGGTTGTGTCGTGTGTTGTTGCAGCGTTGGAACCGGCGGCGATGCGCTATTTTCCGTCGAGGCACTCGGCACGCCATCGAAGGATTTTTTGCCGGTTGCAGCTCCCATCAATGATATTGAGCGCAATTTATGCAACAACGATTCCAATGCGGCAATATGCACCGACAGTTCGGTCAATTCCTGTGCTTCGGCAATCGCAGTTTTTTCCAACTGAGCGATCAATTGCGTTACCGCAGAATTGTTTTTTAGCTGTGCTGCAATGTTATCGGCAGGCGTTTGTTGCAGCCGATTGCGAGTTTCCTGATGGACGCGACTTTGTTTTTGTTGCCTGCTGACAGTTCTTTTCGCATAAGCGCCGACGGTTCTTAAATCGGGAAATTGAATCACAGTTCCTGCGGCCAGCAGCCGATTGGTACCTTGTGGAAAATGATCGGGATTGATGCGGATAATTGCACGAATAAGGCTATCGCGCGCTACGGGATCTTTCGGATAAACCAAGCGCGCGGTTTCCGCGATATCTTCCCCCGGCAAAATCTGCCAGGAGATGGGTGGATATAAGGAATTCGGTTTCGATTGCTGCGCAAATGCGACCGCACTCGGCGTTGCAGCCACCAGTGCCAGCAAAACAACGGCGATATATTTGTCAAAGTGCACGGTCATCGAATTCGCTCTGTCATATCATTTACAAAATAAGGCTATGAGCTTATTGGCTTCATCGATTTTTTTCTGACGCATTTCTTCATCGACATAAGTTATTCCGCCTGCACCGTCCGGCACGCTCAATCGCGGCGAATCCGAATACATGCTCAATTGTGTTTTCGCATCGATACACTTCTTCTTATTTTCATCAGCGTTGTTTTTTTGCTTGGCTTCCTCTTCCATTCTTTGTTGCCGACGTTTCTCAAATTCGGATTTTTGTTCCGCCAAACCTTTAGCCGCGCCGGATTCATTGTCGCTATGCGAGAATGCGCCGGTTTTTATGTTGATTTTCTTTTCATCCTTTGCTTCTCCGGGAGGCGGCGGACGGTCGGAATACTGCGTTTTCCCGTGCTCATCCACCCATTTGTAAATTTGCGCATTGACTGAAACGCTGCTCAGCAACACCGCTAAACTTATCTGTAAGAATTTCTAGCGTTGTTTACAGTATTTGGGAGAATACTGTAGATGAACATACATAAACACACCCGCTTAACTTTACTCGATCGTCAGGAAATC
>JALRCN010000198.1 GCA_023257295.1 Nitrosomonas sp.
ACCGAATTTCGTTTTAATCATCGTCGTGATAATCTTTATCTTGCCGTTCTCAAATTATTACGCCTAAACCCGCTTTAACTTCCTAAGACCCATTTTTAATAATGAACAACATTAGCACCTTAATTTAAACCAAAAACACACCATGAAATTATCCGAGCTTTATTGGCATCGCATCACACCGCTTCATTTCCTTTTATGGCCGTTTAGCATTGCGTATGAATACCTTCTGACGTTAAAGAAATTGTGCTATTGGTTGGATATCTTCCCTGCGGTCAGGCTCCCGGTGCCGGTTATTGTGGTCGACAGCCTCAGCTTGATTGACGACAATAAGCCCCCGCTTTTGGTTTGGGTTGTCGATACGCTATTGCGGCACGGCTACACTCCCGGAATCATTACACGCGGCAGCTCCGACCACCCCGGGCCGCCTCGCGCCATTACCGTTGCCGGCACCGATGCCGCATGCGAGACCGATAGCAAAGCATTCATGTTGGCGCAACAGTGCGGCAAATCCTGCCCCGTTTGGATCGGCGGCAATCGGGTTGTGGTCGCAAAAGCGCTGTTGAATGCACATCCAGCTTGCGACATCGTTATTTGCACAGATGGCTTGACTGATTTCCGCCTTGAGCGTGACATTGAAATCGTGATCGTTGATTTTGACAAGCAAAACCATGGCAACGGATTGCTTATTCCGGCTGGCCCTTTGCGCATGAACCCTCGACAACTAACGAAAAACAGCATCGTTGTCACCAGCGGCAGGACTTATGGTCGGCACAACAATTTAGCACACTGGAGGAAAACTTATAATATGAAGCTGGTTAACGACATGGCTTACAATGTGCTTAATCCGGTAACTCGGCAGCCTGTCGCTGATTTTAAAACTAAGAAAATACATGCCGTGACCGATGACGATAATACACGGTGGTTTTTCGATCTCTTGCATCAATCGGGGCTAACTGCACAATTGCATGACTATCGGGATAAGCATCGATTTAAAGCCGCTGAGATCGAATTCCCCAATGCCGATGCCGTGCTTATGCCGGAAGAGAACGCATTTCAGTGCCAAAGCTTCGCACATGAAAAGCTTTGGGCAGTGCCGCGAAAAGCATGGATTAACGATGAGCTGCAAAAACAATTGGTAAATCGATTACAAAAAATTGGGGAATCCGCATGAGGTTATTGTTTTTGCTAATTTTCCTGAGCTGCACTTTTTTGCTTGGATATGCGCAATATCTGCAGCATGTGGAAGGATTGCTGCCATGCCCACTCTGTGTTGCGCAGCGGCTTGCTTATTGGATGCTCGGCCTCACAGCGTGTTTGGCATTGCTGCACAACCCCACGCCGATCGGTTGCCGCATTTATGGTTTCTTTCTTACACTCTTTGCATTTACCGGCGCCATCGTTGCAGCAAGGCATGCATGGCTGATCCGCTATCCAGAATCGTTCGAATGCGGCATAAGCCCGGAAGAATTATTTCTTAATGCATTACCGTTCGCCGAATGGTGGCCCGGAATGTTTGAAGCGAATGGCGATTGTGCGAACGTGGAGTGGGAGTTTCTAGCACTAAAGATTCCCGATTGGTCGCTGATTGCTTTTATCGGCCTGGGTATTCTGGCTATTTACATGGCGCTGGCCCAGAAGCAATTCATTCATCCGCGCGGATGATGCGCGGCGTGAAGCTGCTTTAAGCGCTCCCGCGCAATATGCGTGTAAATTTGCGTGGTCGATATATCGGCATGTCCCAGCAGCAACTGCACCACACGCAAATCGGCACCATGGTTTAACAAATGCGTTGCAAATGCATGACGCAAGGTATGCGGAGACAATTGCTTGACTATTCCGACTTGGCGAGCGTACCGCTTGATCAAATACCAAAAAGCCTGGCGCGTCATCGCAGCGCCACGGGCCGTAACAAAGATGGTGTCGGTTACGATACCGGTTAATAATGTCGGCCTGGCTTCACGCGTATAACGACTCAACCATTCCAGCGATTCTTCGCCCAATGGTGCAAGCCGTTCTTTTCTGCCTTTACCCAGAACTTTGAGTATGCCCATGTCCATACTGATTTGCGAGTATTTCAAATTGATCAGCTCCGACACTCGTAGACCGCTCGCATATAAAACCTCCAGCATAGCGCGATCGCGCAATCCCAACGGTGCGTTGAGGTCGGGAGCATTTAGCAATTGCTCGACTTCATTTTCAGTCAAACTCTCGGGTAGATGACGCTGCATTTTGGGTGTTTCGATATTCAAGCTTGGATCGACGGTTATCTTGCCTTGACGCAACAAATAACGATAGAAACGCTTCAAGCTCGATAATTCACGGCTCGCCGTACTGGCCTTTATTTTATCCAAGACGCGGGATTCTAGGAAATCCAGCAAATCCGTGCGTGTTGCGCCGGTTAAAGCGCTATCGTCGGGATTGCGTTTTCTTAACCAGGCACTGAAAAGCTGCAAATCGTTGCGATAGCTATCCAATGTATTGCGCGACAAGCCATCTTCCAGCCATAGGGCATCGGAAAATTCGTCAAGCAGGCTTGCATTGATTTCAGGTGCTCTCATGACGCAATAACCATCGTTTAATTTCCAAAGGATCACCATCGTTTGCATTCATAAACCCTCCCAATCCGCCATTCTTCGCAATAACGCGATGACAGGGAATGACAATTGGCAGCCGATTGGCTCCACAAGCGCGTCCGACCGCCCTTGGTGCCGAATGTAGTTGCGCGGCAATTTCCGCATAGCTAGTTGTCTTGCCGCTCGGTATCGCTTGAATCACCTGCCAAACGCGTTGTTGGTGGGTTGTTCCGCCAATATGCACACTCAGATCGAACATAAAATCGGGTTCGGTTAAATAAGCTTGTAATTGCAGGCACACTTCTTTCGCCAACAAGGTCTGCGGTGCCAACGTGGGTGTATTTAATGGCAAATAATCAATATCCGTTAGCCAATCTTCATCGGTTCGAATACCCAGCACGGCAAACGGAGCAAGCAGTTTTGCTTGATAAACTCTGAGCGCTGGATTAGCTACCGGATTATTCTTTGATTTACCCACGAATTACCTGATTACTTCTCGGAAAAGCGCTGCAACATTTTAAATCAGTACAAAAGAAGACATCGAAATTGACAATAAGTTTCAAAATGCACCTTTTATTACCTGATAACACTCAAAAAATCTTACAAGAAACTTGCACCCAATAATATCAGGACTTTAATAATAACAATGCATTAAGTCTTTTTACAAACGCAGCGGGGTCTTCCAGTTGCCCGCCTTCAGCTAATAGCGCCTGATCGAATAAAATATGGCTCCAATCGTCAAAATTTTTCGCTTCGGTCTTTAGCCGTTGCACCATCGGATGTTGCGGATTAATTTCAAGAATCGGTTTAGCGTGTTGCACTTTTTGCCCTGCCGATTTCAACAATCTTTCCAAATTGCCACCCATGTCGTAAGTGTCCGCTACTAGACAAGCCGGTGACTCGGTTAAGCGGTAAGTGACGCGAACATCCTTTACTTGGTCGCTGAGCGACTGCTTCAGTTTATCGATAAGTTCCTGGAATGCATCGGTTTCTTTTTCTTGCGCTTCTTTTTCCGCTTCATCCGCCAAACTTCCTAGATCCAAACCGCCCTTGGCGACCGATTGCAATTGTTTTCCGGAGAATTCAGTCAAATTGCTGACTAGCCATTCATCCACACGATCGGACAACAATAAAACCTCAATTCCCTTTTTACGGAATACTTCCAAATGCGGGCTGTTTCTCGCCGCTTTGAGGTTATCGGCAGTTACATAATAGATCTTTTCCTGGCCTTCTCTCATCCGCTGCAAATAAGTATCCAGAGAAACCAGCGGCTCATCGCCATCGCTATGCGTTGTCACAAAACGCAGTAGTTTAGCGATACGCTCGCGATTCATAAAATCCTCGCCAACACCCTCCTTCAGCACCTGGCCAAATTCACGGTAAAATGTTTTGTATTTTTCTTTACCTTCCTCGTCGTCGTTTCTGGACAAATCCTCGATTAATCCTAAAACTTTCTTGACCACGCCAGCTCGAATCGACTCGATATCTTTCGATTCCTGCAAAATTTCACGCGACACATTCAGTGGCAAGTTATTTGAATCGATGACACCACGAACAAAGCGTAAGTAATTGGGCAGCAATTTCTCAGCATCGTCCATGATAAATACCCGCTGCACATATAGCTTAATCCCATGACGCCGTTCCCGGTCGAATAAATCGAACGGCGCACGCGATGGAATATAGAGCAATTGCGTATACTCTTGCTTTCCTTCGACATGCGCATGCAAATAGGCCAGCGGCGGCTCGAAGTCATGCGCTACATGTTTGTAAAATTCGTTGTATTGCTCGGCGGTAATTTCGCTCTTTACGCGCGCCCATAATGCGTTGGCTTGATTGATGGTTTCATCTTCATCGGCAACGATGTTTTTCTTCTCTTCCTGAGACCATTCTTCTTTCTTCATTACGATGGGCAGCGTAATGTGATCGGAATACTTGCGGATAATGTTGCGAATACGCATGCCGTTAAGAAATTCGTCTTCGTCGTTGCGCAGATACAAAATAACATCGGTACCGCGCGTTCCCTTCTCAATTGTTTCCAGTGTGTAATCGCCATCCCCGCTGGACTCCCACCGCACTCCGTGCTCTGCGGTTAATCCGGCACGCCGGGTAATGAGCGCCACTTTCTCGGCAATAATAAATGCAGAATAGAAACCAACGCCGAACTGGCCGATCAAATGAGCATCTTTGGCTTGATCACCGGTTAAGGAATTAAAAAATTCCCGCGTACCCGATTTTGCGATCGTTCCGATATGGTCAATTACCTCTTGTCGCGACATGCCGATGCCATTATCGGAGATCGTGATAGTTCTTGCGTCGGTATCGTAGCTAACGCGAATCTTAAGATCGGAATCGGATTCGTAAAGTGCGGCGTCCGTTAATCCTTCAAATCGTAATTTATCCGCCGCATCGGAAGCATTTGAAATCAATTCTCGTAAAAAAATCTCTTTATTGCTGTATAAGGAATGAATCATCAGCTTAAGCAACTGCTTAGCTTCTGTTTGGAAACTTAAATGTTCTTTTGTCGTTTCAGCTTGCATATTTCTCTCCTTGAATGTTTTGCGGGGATATGGGGATTGCGCTGAGAAATTCAAGCGACTGGAACAAATGAATAACGATTCCCGCGCTGATTTATTGGCTGCACGAGCAAATCACTTTGTTGCGCGGCACTCGCTCTCTCTCAACTATCTTGTCGATATGTCTCAGTTGCTGCGTTCCGTTCGCCTCGTGCTTCATCTCGTTCACAGAACGAATCAGTGTTTCCTTAATTGCGCAGAAAATCAAATTTCAGAATAGATTAACCCTCGTGTGCCCGCAGGGTTACTTAAAAAAATCAGAATCCCGTGCCGAGATTTTTGACCGATGGAATACCAAGGCACTCAACTAAAATGCCTTGGTAAAATCACATTGAATTTTGAATGGCGAAAAGGCTCAAGCCCATCAATGCTTGCGGAAATATGCCCAAGGCAAGAATCGCCAGGCCATTGGCGCTAAATAATATTTTTACATCGCTGTTAGGCAAAATGGGCTCGTTTGTTTCCGGTTCATCGAAATACATCAGCTTAATAATGCGTAAATAATAGAATGCGCCGATTAACGAGAACAGTACCGCCACAACCGCCAACCAAACAAAACCGGCATTGACGACTGCCTGTAGCACGGCAAACTTCGCATAGAATCCAATCATCGGCGGAATGCCTGCCAACGAGAGCATAAATAGCAAGGTAATAAATGCATACCATGGATTTCTTTTGCTCAGGCCCTTGAAATCATCAATGTTCTCCGCCTCAAACCCCTCACGGCATAGCAGCATGATCATGGCAAAAGTGCCCAGCGTCATCAGAACGTAAGCAATGACATAAAATAATGCGGAGCTATATCCATTCGAATCGGCGCTGATGAATCCCAACAATAGGAATCCCATATGCGAAATGGTTGAATACGCCAGCATGCGTTTGATATTCGATTGCGCAATTGCTGCGATATTGCCGACCGCCATTGACATCACAGCCAAAATTACTAGCATACCCTGCCAATCCGAAACCATCTCTCCCATCCCTTCGATCAGCAGCCGCATAACGAATCCAAATGCTGCAAATTTCGGTGCTGAACCGATGAACAGCGTTACGGCGGTGGGCGCTCCTTGATAAACATCCGGAGCCCACATATGAAACGGGACAGTACTTAATTTGAAGCCAATCCCAGCAACGATAAAGACCAAACCGACAACCAGCACTTCTTTGCTGCTAGCGCCGCTTTGAATAACCTGAGCCAATTGAGAAATATGCAGTGTTCCTGTTGCACCGTAAACCAGCGACATGCCGTACAACAAAAAACCCGATGCGAGCGCACCCAGTATAAAAAACTTCATCGCCGCTTCTGTCGCAACCACCGAGTCCCGCCGCAATGCGACCAGCGCATAAAGCGACAGCGACAATAATTCCAATCCGATATAAAGCGTCAGAAAATGACTGGCGGAAATCATGACCATCATGCCTAATGTGGCGAACAGAATCAGGCTGAAAAACTCACCGCGCAACATGCCGCGATCGGTTATATAGGAATACGAATACACCAGCACTGCCGATACCGTACCGAATATCATTAATTTCAATATATCAGCCATCGCGTCATCGACAAACATGCCATGGAATGTTTGTACGGTTTCGGTGGAAAACGATACATAAGTAAGAATGGCGCAACCTAACAATGAAATCTGTGTGAGCAAATATGCCACATAGCGTCTGTTATCGCCCGCAGCGAGATCCGCCAGCATTACCACGCACACCATGATGAGCATAAAAATCTCGGATGAGGCCGGCGCAAAATCAGGTGGTATGAAATTCATTAACTCTAAATCCTTATAACAGGAATGATCACTATTCCGGAATTACCATATTACAACTTGCTGCTACTGACATGAACCAGCAGTTGTTCGACTGTCGTGTGCATCACTTCAGTTAACGGGAATGGGTAAACGCCGATCCATAAAACTGAAATGGCCAAGATTAGCAACAATACAAATTCCCGCTTCGAGATATCTTGCAAACTCTCAACGGCTGGACTCGCAACAGCCCCAAATATAACGCGTTTATACATCCATAATGTATAAGCCGCTCCGAAGATTAATGTCGTTGCCGCCAAAAATGCATACCAGAAGCTGACTTGGACCGCGCTCATGATTACCATGAATTCGCCAACGAAACCGCTGGTCCCAGGCAAACCGGCATTAGCCATCGAAAATAACATGAAAAAAGCGGCAAAAACAGGCATTCTATTGACAACCCCGCCGTAATCGGCGATTTGACGCGAATGCAGCCGATCATAAAGCACGCCGACACAAAGAAACATCGCACCGGAAATAAACCCATGCGAAATCATTTGCACCATTGCCCCTTCAATGCCATAGGCATTGAGCAAAAAGAAGCCCAGGGTAACAAAGCCCATATGCGCTACCGATGAATAAGCGATCAGCTTTTTCATGTCGACCTGCATCAGTGCGATCAATCCGATATAAACCACAGCGACTAACGACAATACGATCATCATCGTCGCTAGATATTGACTTGCATCGGGCGCGATCGGCAATGAAAAGCGCAAAAATCCATAACCGCCCAATTTAAGCAATATCGCTGCCAAAACAACCGATCCGCCAGTGGGCGCCTCAACGTGCGCATCCGGCAACCAGGTATGAACCGGCCACATCGGCACCTTGACGGCGAATGCCAGCAGAAATGCGATGAAAATCAAAATTTGCGGCGTCATAGGGATCGCCAGCTTGTGGTATTCCTCTATCGAGAAACTGCCCTCGGATGCTTGATACAGGTAAATAAAAGCAATCAGCATCAACAAAGAACCCATCAGGGTATAGAGAAAAAACTTTACGGCGGCATAAACCCTGTTAGGTCCGCCCCAGATTCCGATGATCAAAAACATCGGTATTAACGAAGCTTCCCAGAACACATAAAACAAAATGGCATCCAACGAAGCGAATACGCCGTTCACAATTCCAGACATCACCAGAAATGCGCCCATATATTGGGACACGCGCTCTTTAATGACTTCCCATCCTGCGACGATAACCAATGGCGTAATAAAACAGTTAAGCAAAATCAATGGCATCGATATGCCATCAACGCCTAAATGATAATTCACATTAAAGCGTTCAAACCAAACATGGTTCTCAACAAACTGCATTGCACCGGTTGCAGCATCAAAATTCGTACAGAGAGGGATTGCCACCAAAAAACCCAAGATCGATCCAACTAACGCAATCCACCGCGCAAGCTGTGCATTAAGATCGCTTCCGGTTACAAATACGGCGATACCAAACAAAATCGGTAGCCAAATAATCAAGCTTAATAATGGGAATTCAAACGACATGCTTATTCCGTTTTATTTGTTAGTACTTGTTGTTCTAAGTATTGAGTTCATCGAAACCTGCATATAGCACGTCCATAGCCTTTTCGCCGAAAATCAAAAGAGCCATAGCGTCAAGATAACGAATATGCCGACAATCATGGTAAATGCGTAATGATAAATATAGCCTGTTTGATAACGACGTACGATCGAGGCCGTGAATGCAACGACACGGGCTGCTCCGTTGACAAAGAAACCGTCAATCACTTTTACATCGCCGAATTTCCATAATGCCGTGCCTAAAGTACGCGTGCCTCCCGCAAATAACCACGAATACAATTCGTCAATGTAATATTTGCGATCCAGTATGTTATAAACCACAGTGAAATTACTTTTTATTTTTGCCGGAATGTCGGTTCTGACCGTATATAAATACCAAGCGGTAAAAATACCGGCCGTTGACAACCAAAATGGTGCGGTAGTAAGCGCATGCAGCATCATGCCGCCAATACCGGTAAATTCAGCGCCTAATTTTTCGATTGCATCGTGTTGCGGCAGCACTTGTATCGCAGCGTTAAAGTAATCGCCGAAAACCATCGGTCCGATAAACCATCCGGCGGCAATCGTTGGGATCGCCAGAATCATCAGTGGTACGGTCACAACCCAAGGCGATTCATGCAAGTGCTCTTCGGTATGATGATCCATGCGCGGCTTCCCGTGGAATGTCATAAATATCAAACGGAAAGTATATAAAGCCGTTACAAATACCGTTGTCAGAACGCAGAAATAAGCAAAACCGGCACCGGGTATATTGGCAAAATTCACTGCTTCAATAATGGCGTCTTTAGAGAAAAATCCAGAAAAGCCAGGCACACCGGCGCTGGCTAATGCCGCAATAAACATCGTCCCGTAAGTGATCGGCATGTAGCGCTTAAGGCCGCCCATTTTCTGCATATTCTGTTCATGATGCATTGCAATAATGACCGATCCTGCACCCAAAAAGAGTACGGCTTTAAAAAATGCATGAGTCATTAGATGGAAAATCGCTGCGGAATATGCCGATGCACCCAATGCGACGGTCATATATCCCAATTGCGACAATGTTGAATAAGCAACAACGCGTTTGATATCGTTTTGTACTACTGCCACCAGTGCCATAAACAACGTTGTAATTCCACCGATGACCAAGATTGTCGATAGCGCCGCATCGGATAACTCAAATAGCGGCGACATGCGCGCCACCATAAAAATACCGGCAGTCACCATCGTAGCCGCATGAATCAATGCGGAAATCGGCGTAGGGCCTTCCATTGAATCGGGCAACCACACATGTAACGGAAATTGCGCGGATTTTCCCATGGCCCCGATAAATAGCAGAATGCAAATCAGGGTAATCACCAGCCACGAAATACCCGGTATCAGTTCTATTTTTTCCTCAACGATGCCAGGCGCTTGCGCAAAGACAGATGCATAATCAAGCGTACCGAAATACATCAACACCAGGGCAATACCGAGTAAAAATCCAAAATCGCCGACACGGTTAACCAAAAACGCCTTCATATTGGCATAAATAGCGGTAGGGCGCGTATACCAAAAACCGATCAACAAATACGAAACCAAACCAACCGCTTCCCAGCCAAAAAACAATTGCAGGAAATTATTGGACATAACCAGCATCATCATCGAAAAAGTAAACAATGAGATATAGCTGAAGAAGCGTTGATATCCTGGGTCATCGTGCATATAGCCAATGGTATAAATATGCACCATCAACGAAACCAGGCTAACGACAACCATCATGGTCGCGGACAATTGATCGATCAGAAAACCGATTTCGAATCGCGTATCGCCCGTCACCAACCACGTATAAACACTGCCGTTATAGGTGTTTCCTTCCAATACATCGAGAAAAATAACGACGGAGGCCAATAAGGAAACAAACACCAATCCGATGGTCACCCGGTGGCTCCATTCGCGTCCGATAAAACGTCCGCATAAGCCTGCGATCAATGAGCCAATCAGCGGTGCCAACGGTACCAGTAAATAAAGTTTTTGCATCTCGATCAATGAGTTATTGTTAAAACAATAGTAAGTTATCTAATGGAACTAACCCTGCAGTTTATCCAGATCGTCGACATTAATCGTGCGCATATTACGGAACAATACGACAAGAATAGCGAGGCCAATGGCTGATTCCGCTGCTGCAACCGTCAAAATGAAGAACACAAAAATTTGACCGGAAATATCCTGCAAATAGTGAGAGAAAGCGACAAAATTCATATTGACAGCTAACAACATCAATTCGATCGACATCAGTAAAATGATGACATTCTTCCTATTCAGAAAAATACCGACTACGCCGATTGCAAATAAAATGGCGCCGAGCACTAAATAATGTGATAACGATATCAAAACTAACTACCTCTTTTTTTTATATAGCACCTAAATATATAAAGCATGAAGTACCGATGTTATTCTTTCTTTTCCGCTTGCATCGAAACCATGCGTAACCGGTCTTCTTTTTTCACTTGCACTTGTTTTGCCGGATCGGTCGATTTTTTGTCTTCGCGATGTCGCAGTGTCAATGCGATGGCAGAAACCATCGCAACCAAAAGTAGCACGGCAGCCAATTCGAAAGCATACACATATTCTGTGTAAATCAAGCGCCCTAATTCGCGCGTATTGCTGTAATCCGCTTCATGCGGTCGTGGTATAGGCATTTCCTCGAGTCCGAAATACTTACCCATTAATACCATCGAAATTTCCACAACCATTACCAACGAAATCAATGCACCGAAAGGAAACCATTTCCAGAATCCTTCGCGCAATCGATCCAAATTGATATCCAACATCATTACCACAAACAAGAACAGCACCATGACTGCTCCCACATAAACCAGCACTAAAGCGATTGCCAGAAATTCGGCCTCAAGCAATAGCCACAGCCCCGCACAAGTGACAAACGATAGCACCAATAATAATGCCGAATTAACCGGATTACGCACTGTAATCACACCCAGTGCGGATGCAATTAAGATAGCCGAAAAGATGTAAAATATAATATCTTGAAAAATCATGTGTATTTACCAGCGAAATTCAACGATAACGCGCATCGGCTTCCCTGTCCTTCGCTATTTGTTCTTCGTAGCGATCACCTATAGCCAATAACATTTCTTTGGTATAAATCAAATCACCCCTTTTCTCACCGTGATATTCTAATACGCGGGTCTCAACGATTGAGTCGACCGGACAGGATTCTTCGCAGAAGCCGCAAAAAATACATTTGCTTAAATCAATATCATAACGCGTCGTCCGGCGTGTTCCGTCCGCACGTTGCTCTGAGTCGATGGTAATTGCCATCGCGGGACATACAGCTTCGCACAGTTTACATGCAATGCAACGCTCTTCCCCGTTCGGATAGCGGCGTAAAGCGTGAAGCCCTCGGAAACGCGGGGATTGCGGTGTCTTTTCTTCCGGAAAATGAACCGTAATCTTCGGCTTAAACAGATACCGTCCGGTTACTGCCATTCCTTTTAGTAACTCAAATAACAAAAAGGTACTAAAAAACTTTTTTATGCGATCCATTTTATTATCTCTATTTAGAACCAGATACTTAACGGAAATATGTTACGAATCGATTCCGGTAATTGCATGATTGTGCCTAACAATACTATCCAAATTAATGTGATTGGAATAAATACCTTCCAGCCTAATCGCATAATTTGATCGTATCGATAACGCGGGAAAGTTGCGCGAAACCATAAGAATAAAAATAAGATAAATGCAATCTTCAGCAATAACCAAACGAACCCCGGAATCATTGTGAACGGTGCCATATCGATCGGCGGCAGCCATCCCCCCAGAAACATGATGGAAGTTAAAGTCGCGACCAAAATCATGTTGGAATATTCTGCCAGGAAGAAAACCGTAAACGCCATCCCGGAATAGTCAACATGGAAGCCCGCAACGATTTCCGATTCGCCTTCGGCAACGTCAAACGGTGCGCGATTCGTTTCAGCCACACCTGAAATCAAATACACCAAAAACATCGGAAACAGCGGAATAAGATACCAATTCAGAAAACTACCGCCCTGTTGTCCGTTAACAATATCGCCCAAATTCAAACTTTGCGACATCATCAATACACAAACCAGTGCAAACCCCATTGCCAATTCGTATGATACAACTTGCGCTGCGGAGCGCATCGCCCCCAAGAACGCATACTTTGAATTCGAAGCCCATCCGGCAATAATAATGCCGTAAATTCCCATCGAAGTCATTGCCAGAATGTACAGCAAACCCGCATTAATATCGGCCAAAACCAATTCAGGTGAAAAAGGAATAACCGCCCATGCCGCCAGTGCAGGCATAATGGCCAATACCGGTGCTAGGACAAACAAGAACTTATTGGCACCGGTAGGAATGACGATTTCCTTCATGATGGCTTTTACCGCATCCGCAATGGGTTGCCCCCATCCTCGCAGCCACGGAATACCGAAGAAGGTTACTCGATTCGGTCCGACGCGGATTTGCATATAAGCAATGATCTTGCGTTCTGCAAAAGTCAAATAAGCGACGCCCAACAGCAATGGAATAACGATGGCGAAAATGAACGTCATATTGGATGCGAATGCATATAACATTACGCCCCACTCCGCTCCAAATATCGCGATAAATTGTTGTTGAAAATACTCCATCAATTAACTCCAACCAGCTTCATTACAGTTTTTCCACAGCGATCTCGCCAAACATTGCCCCTAAACCTATCGTTTTAGGATGCGCGCTTGCAATACGTACACAATTGGTCGGCAAATTATCGTCTTGTGCCGCCTCCAATTGGGCTTCACCATTACCCTGCTTGATTCTTACCCATTCGCCGACAGCGACTCCTAAATTTTCCAACAATGCGGAATTCATCCAAACCTTCGGCGACATTGCATCGTGCGTTGCTTGCAGCGATTCGGCTCGCCGGACAATCGGGTCTGCTTGATAGATAGGAACTTCCCCGATCCGCTGCATGCCTTTTTGCTCGGTTATGCTGACGGAAGAATCAATGACCTTGAAACCGTTATCCAGGAACTGCTTGATTACCGTATCATCCGAAAAAATCTCTGCACGCACTTGTTCCGGCGTTTCATAATCGAATTTTTCCAAACCAAGCAGATTAGCCAACACCCGCAATACCTTCCATGCAGGTCTAGCATCGCCTAACGGCGACACTACCCCGTTAAAGCTTTGCACCGTCCCCTCGGTATTGACATACGTGCCGGATGTCTCCGTAAAAGGAGCAATCGGCAGCAACACATGAGCATATTGGCGAAAGTTTCCTTTATACGCGCTGAGCGACACTACAAATTCGCCAGATGACAATGTTTTCAACGCTTGTTGCGGATTATGGCTATCGAATTCAGGCTCTGTATTCAGCAAAATAAAAGCATTGCATTTTTCGTCGCCTGAATCGCCATTAAATCCGAGCATCTGTGCAGCATTTAACCCGGAATGCTTCTCCCCCGCTTTCGCAGAAGTCACCGACACTTCTACTTCCGGTATTGCACCTGCCAAATAAGCACCTACGCTATTTGCCGCTTCACCCAGAACGCCGTAGCTTGCTCCGGAAATTTGCGCAATCAATCCGGCAAGTAAATTGATCTTTGAATAATCGGGATGATGCTGCGCCAGATTGCCCAGATAAATCGCAGCCGGTTTATTTTCGGTCAAACTTACGGCAATGGCCATTCCATTCGCCGTATTCGAAACCTTTAGTGAATTGACCAGTTGCGTTATTTCAGGATTCTGACTCAATTCCTTAATTTCAACGATTGCTTTAAGTATTTCCGCTAACACCGTAGCCATCGCATCGGGCGCAACGATCGCCTTATAGTCAACTTTGGTTAATAAATCGTCATCGACCGGATTGATGATATTTAACTTCAAGCCATTCTTGACAGCCTGGCGCAACCGCTGGGCAATCAATGGATGATCTTTGCGCAAAGTGCTGCCGATGATGAGCACAAATTTCAATTGCGACATTTCAGCGATGCTAGTTCCCAGCCAAGGAATGCCTTTTAATTGGGGATCCGCGCGGAAATCGGATTGGCGCAGACGATGATCGACATTGCCGCTCCCCATGCTGCGCACCAGCTTCTGCAATAAATACAGTTCTTCAGTGGTGCTATGCGCCGATCCAAGAGCTGCTATGCTTTTCGCTCCATATTTTTGCTTAATCGCTTGCAATGCACTGGCTGTATACTCAAGCGCTTCCTGCCATTCGCATTCGACCCACTCACCATCGCGCTTGATCATCGGACGCGTCAATCGATCTTCCGAATTTAATCCTTCATATGAGAATCGATCCTTATCCGATAACCAGCACTCGTTGATGGCTTCATTTTCGCGCGGCAAAACACGCATGACTCGATTTTGTTTGATTTGCACGACTAAATTGGAACCGAGTCCGCAATGCGGGCTGATAGATTTTCTACGCGACAATTCCCATGTACGCGCTGAATAACGGAAAGGCTTACTAACCAATGCGCCCACAGGGCAAAGATCAATAACATTGCCCGATAATTCGGAATCAACAGTCTTGCCAACGAACGACAAAATTTCGGAGTGCTCTCCGCGACCTGCCATTCCAAGTTCCATGATACCGGCAATTTCCTGGCCGAAACGAACACAACGCGTGCAGTGAATGCACCGTGTCATATCCGTCGATATCAGCGGCCCTAAATTCTTATTGACGACGACACGCTTCGCTTCCATATAACGCGAACCGCTTGAACCATACCCAACGGCAAGATCCTGCAATTGGCATTCGCCGCCTTGATCGCAAATCGGACAATCCAGCGGATGGTTAATCAGCAAAAACTCCATTACCCCTTTCTGTGCCGTTACCGCCTGCTGGGAATGCGTGTAAACCTTCATTCCATCCATGACCGGGGTTGCACAAGCCGGTAACGGCTTAGGTGCTTTTTCCACTTGCACCAAGCACATGCGGCAGTTGGCGGCAATCGATAATTTTTTGTGATAGCAAAAATGAGGAATATAAACACCAATCTGCTTAGCGCCATCCATGATGGTGCTCCCTTTGGGAACAGATACTTGCTTACCGTCGATTTCTATATTGACCATCGTTAGGCTTATTTACTAATTTTTAATGAATATGTTCTGTTAGTCGATTCGTCAAACCATACATTTCTTATGTTCGATATGATATGCAAACTCATCTCGGAAATGCTGAATCATCGCACGTACCGGCATTGCTGCCGCATCGCCTAATGCACAAATCGTTCTACCTTGTATGTTGTCGGCAATATTATCCAACAGATCGAGATCTTCGGGCCGTCCTTTGCCATGTTCGATTCGATGTACGATTCGATAAAGCCAGCCGGTTCCTTCGCGGCAAGGCGTGCATTGCCCGCAGGATTCTTCAAAATAAAAATAAGACAAGCGTTCCAACGCTCTCACCATGCACGTCGTTTCATCCATGATTATTACAGCCCCTGAACCCAGCATAGAACCTGCTTTTGCAATCGAATCGTAATCCATGTCAGTCTGCATCATGACGTCGCCAGGCAATACCGGCATTGATGAACCGCCGGGAATGCAGCCTTTTAGTTTTTTTCCGCCGCGCATACCGCCTGCCATTTCCAATAATGTGGCAAATGGTGTTCCGAGCGGTATTTCATAATTTCCCGGCTTGTTGACATGACCGGAAACAGAAAATAGTTTTGTTCCACCATTGTTGGGTTTGCCGAGTTGAAGGTATTTTTCTCCGCCGTTTCGGATAATCCACGGAACAGAGGCAAACGTTTCCGTATTATTGATAGTCGTCGGCTTGCCGTAAAGCCCGAAATTTGCTGGGAAAGGCGGCTTGAAACGCGGCTGGCCTTTTTTTCCTTCGATCGATTCCAGCAATGCGGTTTCTTCGCCGCAAATATACGCGCCATAACCATGGTGATTATAGAGCTGAAAACTAAACGACGAACCTAGAATATTTTGGCCGAGATAACCGGCTTTGCGCGCCTCTTCGACCGCTTCTTCCATGCGTTCGTAAGTTTCCCAAATTTCGCCATGAATATAATTGTAACCGGCCTTAACACCCATTGCGTAAGCGGCGATGATCATGCCTTCGATCAGTAAATGCGGGTTATACCGCAAAATATCGCGATCTTTAAATGTACCCGGTTCACCTTCATCTGAATTGCAAACAATATATTTGTCGCCTTCATACCCTTTGGGCATGAAGCTCCACTTTAATCCGGTTGGAAATCCCGCACCGCCGCGCCCCCGCAGCGCAGATTTTTTAACTTCCTCAATAATTTCTTCCGGCGAAATCTTCTTTGCTAGAATTTTTCTCAGCGCGACGTAACCTTCCCGTTTTTCATAATTTTTTAACCGCCAATTATCGGGGTCGGATGAGTCTACGCCATTCATCAATGTCTGTGGATACTGGTTCATTTACTCAGTTCCTCCAGCAGCTTATCGACCATTTCATTCGACATAAAGCTACACATGCGTCTATTATTCACCAGCAATACCGGCGCATCGCCGCATGCTCCGAAACATTCTCCCTCTTTCAGGGTGAATTTCCCATCTGACGTGGTCTGATTGAAATCGATGCCAAGCTTTTGCTTCAAATAAGCTGCCGTATCGTTACTACCGGATAACGCACAAGGCAAATTGGTGCAAACGGTTATTTTATATTTGCCGATGGGCTCCAAGTTATACATGTTATAAAACGTAGCCACTTCGTACACCGCAATCGGCGGCATACCCAAGTATTCAGCAATAAAATTCATCGTTTCGTTAGCTAACCAGCCTTTCTCATCTTGCGCAATTGCGAGCGCCGACATGACTGCCGATTGCTTCTGATCCGCCGGATATTTAGCGATCTCTCGATCAATTCTTTTCAGGGATTCCGCGCTTAACATCGTTATCTATCTATCTCACCAAACACAATATCCTGAGTACCAATGATTGCCACCACGTCTGAAATCATATGCCCGCGCGACATTTCGTCGAGAGCGGCCAAATGCGCAAAACCTGGTGCGCGTATTTTCAATCGATAAGGCTTGTTCGCCCCATTGGAAACCAAATAAATACCAAACTCACCTTTTGGGTGCTCAACCGCCGCATAAGTCTCGCCGGGCGGCACATGAAAACCCTCGGTAAACAATTTGAAATGATGAATCATTTCTTCCATGTTCTGCTTCATGCCTACCCGTGAAGGCGGAGCGACTTTATGATTGTCGGTAATAACCGGACCAGGATTGTTGCGCAACCAATCGACACATTGTTTGATAATACGGTTGGATTGACGAAACTCCTCCATCCGTACCAGATATCGGTCATAGCAATCGCCGTTAACACCGACCGGTATATCAAAATCCATCCGATCATACACTTCATAGGGCTGCTTCTTTCTCAAATCCCACTCGACCCCGGAACCGCGTAACATCGGTCCGGTAAACCCCAGTGCTTTAGCCCGCTCAGGAGAAACTATACCGATATCGACCAAACGCTGTTTCCAAATTCTGTTATCGGTCAATAATGTTTCATACTCATCGACATAAGTTGGAAAGCGATTGGTAAAGTCTTCGATAAAGTCTAATAAAGAACCTTCTCGGTTCGAATTTCGTATCCGAGTTTCTTTTTCGCTATGAATTTTTGAAGACTCATATTTTGGCATCGTGTCAGGCAAATCACGATACACACCACCAGGTCTGTAGTAAGCAGCATGTAATCTGGCACCGGAGACAGCCTCGTAGCAGTCCATCAAATCTTCCCTTTCTCGGAAAGCATACAAGAACATCGTCATAGCGCCCACGTCAAGCGCATGTGCACCAATCCACAGTAAGTGATTTAAAATACGAGTAATTTCGTCAAACATTACCCTTATATACTGTGCTCTGATGGGTACTTCGATTTGCAGCAGCTTCTCAATGGCCATTACGTAAGCATGCTCATTAACCATCATTGAGACATAATCCAAGCGATCCATATAAGGAACAGATTGAAGGTATGTTTTATTTTCCGCTAACTTCTCTGTTGCACGATGCAATAATCCAATGTGCGGATCCGCTCGACGCACGACTTCTCCATCCAGTTCCAGCACCAATCGCAGCACACCGTGCGCTGCCGGATGCTGCGGACCAAAATTCATGGTGTAATTACGTATCTCAGCCATAAGTTACTTCAAGTAATTCTTATCTTAGAAAATGCAAAAAAGTAATGTTTAATATCAGCCTTACGACTCACAATCTCCGTAATGCTCTTCACGAATAACAAGCGGTGTAATTTCACGTGGCTCAATGCTGACAGGTTGATAAACAACGCGTTTCTGTTCAGCATCATAGCGCATCTCAACATAGCCGGTCATTGGAAAATCCTTGCGGAACGGATTGCCGATAAAGCCGTAGTCAGTCAGAATACGCCTCAAATCGGGATGTCCAGTAAAGACGATCCCGTAAAGATCGAATGCTTCGCGCTCAAACCAGTTGGCAACCGGCCAAATCTCCGTCACCGAATCGACTGCGGGTAATTCATCATCTTCCGCCAAAACCCGCACACGCAATCTTTGATTGTTTGTCACCGATAATAAATGATAAATAACAGCAAAGCGTTTGTTGCGAAGATTGTGCTTGACCGCCAATTCATCGCCATAGGCAGAATAATCAATACCGCATAGATCCATTAACGTATCGAACTTCAATGCGGAATCATCTTGCAATACTCGGCTAACAGCACAAATATCATCCGCTTTCACCGTGACGGTCAATTCCCCAAACAGCGCTTGTACGTTGGTGATTTTATCTCCTAGCGCGCTTCGCAATGCTTCCGTAAGAATTTCTTGATGAGTAGCCATACCAAATTAGCGTGCAATCGTGTTGGTGCGGTTAATTTTATTTTGCAGTTGGATGATGCCGTACAGTAACGCTTCTGCAGTGGGGGGGCAGCCTGGAACGTAAATATCGACAGGAACAATACGGTCGCATCCGCGCACTACCGAATAAG
>JALRCN010000068.1 GCA_023257295.1 Nitrosomonas sp.
GACAATCGAACGAGATTGACAGAATGGATAGCCAATACAAGGCGATTGTGTCAGTTTTGATGCTCAAGGAAGGTTGGGATGTACGCAACGTCACCACCATTGTCGGGCTACGCGCTTACTCGGCAAAAAGCAATATCTTGCCTGAACAGACACTGGGGCGGGGTTTACGCAAGATGTATCCGGGCGATGTGGAGGAATATGTCAGTGTCATTGGTACCGATGCATTCATGGATTTCGTCGAATCGATTCAAGCCGAGGGTGTTGAGTTGGAACGCAAAGCGATGGGTGAAGGCACTAAACCCAAGGCCCCGCTGGTGATCGAAGTGGATCACGACAATGAACAAAAAGACATCGCCGCGTTGGATATTGAAATTCCAGTGCTGACTCCGCGTATTTACCGGGAATACAAAAATCTGGTTGGTTTGGATGTTGCGTCGATGCCGTTGCAAAAGGTGAGTTATCAGCAGTTCAGCGAGGCAGAGCAACGCGAAATTGTGTTCAAGGACATTACTACCGGTGCAATCACTCATACCACGATGCTGGATGGCGCTGGCATTGCGGATTACCGCAGCGTGATCGGTTATTTCGCGCAAACGGTAATGAAGGAGTTACGCTTGATTAGTGGCTATGATGTGTTATATGGAAAAATCAAAGCATTTATTCGAGATAGCTTGTTTGGCCAATCAGTTGATCTCGAATCACCGAACACGTTACGCAATTTATCGGAATTGGTCGCCACAAAAACCATCATTGAAACATTCAAAAAAGCAATCAATGATCTGACCGTTTGCGACAAAGGGAATGCGGAAATTCGCGACACCATCAAATTACGGCAAACGCGGCCTTTTATCGTCAAAGACCAAGGTTATTTGATGGCGAAAAAGAGTGTGTTTAATCGTGTTGTCGGCGACAGTCACTTTGAACTGCGATTCGCCGCGTTTCTCGAAAATTGCAGCGATGTCGTTTCCTATGCCAAAAACTATCTGGCGGTACATTTCAAGCTCGATTATGTGAATGCGGATGGCGATATATCCAATTATTATCCGGACTTTATCGTCAAAAAGAACAATCAGGAAATCGTTATCGTCGAAACAAAAGGGCAGGTGGATTTGGATGTGCCGTTGAAAATGGAGCGATTGAAACAGTGGTGTCGCGATGTGAACGACGTTCAATCAACAATTCGCTATGATTTTGTTTATGTCGACGAAGAAAATTTTCAACGGTATCAACCGAAATCCTTTGCCGGGTTGGTAGCAAGCTTTACTGTTTATAAGATTTAGAGCTTTCAAACAAAAAACCCCGGCAAGCCGGGGTTTTTTGTTACTTAATGCATAAAGACATTACTGCGGCACGATGTTCGATGCCTGTTTGCCTTTAGGGCCAGTAGTAATGTCAAAGGTTACTCGCTGTGATTCGCGTAACGATTTATAGCCATTGCTGTTAATCGCGGAGAAGTGAGCAAATATGTCTTCGCCCCCGTCATCCGGCGTAATAAAACCAAAGCCTTTAGAATCGTTGAACCATTTTACTATGCCTGTTGCCATATCTATTTCCTTAATAATTAAAAGTTACTTTTCATCTATGATAAATCATAGCAGTCGTCGAATATCAAGGAAAAAAGATCAACCAATAGCATCACATTTCACAGCTTGAATCCAAAAGACCCTGATAAGATACACGCTTATTCGTAAAGTTCAAGTATTTATTTGAATTAACGCGCCAAATGACATTAAATTGCCGTGCATAACCAATCACTCTGCCAGTACCGAGAGAATCGCCTCACACCAAATCTCGCACTTCCGATCAAAGGATAGCCGTGCATTGGCGGGACTGGTCGACGGCAGGCGCACAAACCGCATTGCACCCCGCCAATCATCGCTGGGTAGAACGTAGCGCCTGAAACAGTTTTCCGCTTTGCCGCCATTAAAAAACACATGGGTAATTTTTTGTTGTATTGAGAAAAAAGTTTGAAAATCGTTGATCGTTTGCGTACCTGGTTCAATACTGGAATCCAAGCTTCCTGAACGTTCGCAGGATTTGAGCACATCCCACAGCGCGATGGATGAAGATTCGATCGCCGTTATTTTTTCTTCGTAACCGGCCTCCAGTTGAATGTGCAGCAATCGGCTCATAATCGGCCAGAAAGCGTTGCGTTGATGCGCATAATACCGGTTCGCCGCCAGCGACGCTTCGCCGGGCATGCTGCCGAGAATCAGAACCTTGGCGTAACTGCCTGTAATCGGGGCGAAACTATGAATGATCGGCATGCCAAATCAAACCAGCTTATCCACATAATAATGCTGCATAGCATTGCCTTGCCGATCCAATTCGTAAATCAACGGGCGGCCTGTCGCGAGTTTTTGTTTCATGACTTGCAGTGGCGTCAGACGATCCAACAGCATCATCAGCGCGCGCAGGGTATTGCGGTGCGACACGATCAGGATTTGTTTTCCGTGCCGGATTTCCGGCACAATCGTTTCCAGCCAATAGGGTTTAAGGCGTGCGAGGGTTTGCTGCATGCTTTCGCCGACCGGCAAATCATGGAGATCGATTCCGGCGTAGTCGGATTGGTTGCCGGGGAAGCGAGGATCTTGCCTATGCAAGCACGGCGGTATCGCGTCAAACTTGATTTGGCAGCCGAGGATCGGCCAGACGCCGAATTGCTTGATCGCAGGCCAACGTTCCATGCCTTCCAGCGCTCCGTAGTGGCGTTCGTTCAAGCGCCAGCTTTGTTGCACCGGAACATCCTGTCGCATGGCCGTCAGCACGATGCGCGCAGTGGTCGTAGCGCGTTGCAATGTGGACGTAAAACACAGATCGAAGTTAACGCCCGCTTGTTTCAACAGATAGGCCGCTTGCTCGGCTTCCTGCTCTCCCTTCGAGCTAAGCGCCACATCGCTCCATCCGGTGAATTTTTTATCCCGATTCCAGATACTTTGCCCGTGGCGCAATAGAACCAGCTTCGTTACATGTGGTTGTGGATCTTCTGCCGATGGAATGGCTTTCAGCATTAACCGTTTTGTTGCTGAGAAGTATTGGCGGCGGCTTCAGACGATTCGCGCCAAATCTGCCTCAGCGCCGGCCATAAGCCGCTGCGGATGGTTTTGAGGTACTGCGAGTTGTCGGTTAATTCATTGACCAAGCGGCGCTGCGCCCGTCCCAGGTTATGGTATGGCATGCCCATGAACAAATGGTGCGTGGCATGATAGCGCAGTCCGACCGGCGCCCACAACGGCGTGATCAGAAAATTGCCGGGTATGTTGATCGAATCCAAATACTGCTCCGGTAATGTCATTTTGCGGTCGCCCGGATTGCGGTAAGCATGCGCTGCCAGTGTGCGCAGCGAATTTAAGATAAATACCGTCACGGA
Organism: Nitrosomonas sp.; assembly: GCA_023257295.1. Lineage (GTDB taxonomy): Bacteria > Pseudomonadota > Gammaproteobacteria > Burkholderiales > Nitrosomonadaceae > Nitrosomonas. Next base: position 3,371 of record JALRCN010000068.1, read on the forward strand.
AGTCAGATACCACAACACCAATACCGAAACCGGGAACACGTCCCATATCACCAATGCAATAACGGTAGCGCCAAACAAGCAAGCCCCCAGTTCCTGCTGTCGCCAATTGAGATCATTGCGAATCGCATCTTCCGCACGCCGATAAGCGGAGTCGATGGTCAGCGACGATGCGCGTTCCCATATGATCTTGCGCAATCGCGGAATCAGGTATGAAATCGGCGTCAACAACACAAACCGCGCCGCAAGTGCGAGCGGGATTAAAAGCGACAGCAACACGTAAATCACCATCCCCGAAGGTTTTCGCGTCGCAAACGGCAAATATTCGCCGTCCGCCGCAGTGCCGTAGACATCTGGCTTGTGGTGATCGTTATGCACGCCATCATAAGTAAATGACGGGATCATGAATGGAATGCCGCTCAAAATGTTCCATGCCAAACGAAAGTTCTTAAATGTGCCTTTCTTCAAATGCGCCAGCTCATGCACGAAAATTGCCGAACGATACAACGCCAGCACCGCCACGACGAATCCGCCCAGTTGCCACCACGACAAGAATGGCGAGAACAGCGCAGTGAAAAAAGCTGCCCAGCCCAGCGCAATATGAAACAGAAAATCAGCCCAGTAAATCCACGGATTCGGCGTCATCAAGTCGCGTACCAGATGATGCGCTTCGCGGAGCGGGAATTCTTTGACGTAGGGTATTTTTTCTTCGATCATTTTCACCTCGCATACTATCAAGGCCAGCAAGATAGAAGACGATCCATAATGTGCCGGTTGATCGCCTCGTCCGTTTTGTTGATTTGGCCTAAATTCGGCACCCCCGGCCAGCCCGCATCGACAAATTCCATACCGGCAAACACTTGCGGCTGCGCATAGCGCGGCAGCACATGAAAATGCACATCCGGATCGACCATCATCAACATTAAGTAATTGATTTTGTTATATTGAAACGCTTTCGTCAGCGTCGTTTCGATATGCTGCGTCACTTGCTGCAATTCGGTAAAGCTTGGCAAGCTTAATTCGGAAAACGCCGTAACCGGTTCATGCGTGGCCAGAACCAATGCACCTAGCGTAGCCTGCGCCGGACGCAACAGCACCGACCAGTATCGATACGACCGGATGATCGTTTGCGGTGCGCCGAATTTGCGCATCGTGGCGTTGAAGTTCGATGGAATCGGCTGTTGCATCATGCGAATTTATTGACTAAAAACAATCCCTGCGCGGGATAAATCCTCGATAAAATCGATTTCGCACCAGCGAAAGCCTTCGACCGAACACGAATTGACCAAATGCTGCTTGGCCAGCCGGTCGACAATCGACAAATACCACGATTTCAACTCCGCCGGATGGCGCAACGCCTCTTCCACAGTTTGCCGGAAGATATGCGCACCTTGCTCACGAAACAAAATCAACCCGATCGATTCCGCATTCACTTGATGCGGCGGCACGATTTTACTGACTTGCTGCACCCAACCTGAGGCATCGAGTTGTACTTTCATATCGTCGGCATCGTAACTATTCTTAAAATCCACGCTCAGTGTAATGGGCGCAAATTCCGAATTCAACACTTTGCTCAACAGCGCGGCTTCGATCACGGTATCGCCGTTCAGAATCAAAAAATCGTTATCCATCTCAGTACGAGCAATCCAGCAACTCGCCAGATTATCCGCCACCTCGTAAAAGGGGTTGAACAGGATTTTGATTCTCGGGCGATTCGCATACTGTTGCTGCAGCAACCCCTCGATCAACGCCACCTGAAATCCGGTGACAATCGTGATGTCTTCCACGCCCACAGCAAGCAGTGCATCGATTTGCCATGCCAGCACGGGCTTGTCAGCTACCGGCAACAGGCATTTCGGCGTGTTTTCAGTCAACGGCAGCAACCGTCGGCCTTGCCCGGCGCTAAGAATAATGGCTTTTACCGGTTTTTTGGATTGATGGTGGGTCATGGGCGAGTTGATTTCAGCGTGAAATCCATTCAAAAATGGCAACGCTGCATTGTAACGAAATTTGGATTTCGGGAAGCGTTTTTAGCGCGCGAGACTGCTCATCTGCCGCAATTCTGCAACAATGCGTTGCGTAGCGCGCAAGAATGCATCGACTTCCTCGAACGTATTGCTGCGACCAAGGCTCACGCGCACTGCGCATCGCGCCAACATCGGATCGACCTGCATCGCGCTCAACACATGGCTTTGCCCCGGATTCACGCTGGAACACGCCGCCCCCGCAGCGACGGCAAAACCGGCTTTGTCGAGCTTCACCACCAACGTATCGCCCTCGATATCCGGCAACGCGAAATAACAGGTATTCGGTATGCGCGCCGCCTGTCCACCAAAAATCACTGCACCCATGCTAACGAGCGCCTTTTCCAGCCGATCGCGCAGCGCCGCAACATGCCGCGCGGTTTCCGCGAGGCGCGCTTGCGCCAATTCGCATGCCACGCCGAAACCAACGATTGCAGGCACGTTCTCGGTGCCGGAACGCATTCCGCTTTCATGTCCGCCGCCGTAAATCAACGGTTTCAATAACAACCGCTTGTCCACGATTAAAGCCGCCACACCTTTGGGGCCGTAGATCTTATGCGCGGACAAGGTCATCGCATGCACGTTAAGCGCCGCAAAGTCGACCGGAATTTTCCCCAATCCCTGAATCGCGTCGGTATGTACGCAAGCACCATGCGAACGGGCCGACTCTGCAATCGCCGCGACATCCTGAATCACGCCGGTCTCGTTGTTGGCAAGCATGACCGAAACCAATCCCGGCTTGTTTGCGCGCATCGCCGTATCGGCGGCGATCAAATCGACTCGCCCGGATGTATCGACCGCCAATGAATGAACGCTCCACGCATCGCAAGAGCGCCGCGACAACGCCTGCGCCGGTTTCAATACGCAGGGATGCTCAATCGCGCCGATGAAAAGATTTCCCGGTTTCAGACTGTCCGCCGCACCGCGAATAAACAAATTATTCGCCTCCGACCCGCCGCTGGTAAAAATCACCTGCACCGGCTGCACGCCAACGGCATCCGCAACCTGCTTGCGCGCTTTGTCTATCGCCCGCCGTGCAGCAATACCGTAACCGTGACGACTCGATGCATTGCCGAATTCCTGCTGGAAATACGGCAACATGGCGTCCAATACGGCATCCTCGACGCGCGTAGTGGCGTTGTGGTCGAAATAGGTGGGATTCATCCGAACCTTTACCGGAAAGTCCTCAGTAATTGGCATTGCTCAGATCGTTTCTGCTCCTGGCCAGTAACAATACAAAGCTGCCGGTGAGCGAATCGTCCTGGGCCACGCTGATGCCGGTACTGAGCAGCTCTTGAACGACCTGAGGCGGCGTATTGGCGGGGAAAAGAACTTGAACCAGTCCGTTATTTTTCTCCGATTCGTTTTGTGCAAACGTTAACCGCTGCTTGACTATCGCGGATAACCGGTTGTTGACGATCATCTTATCGCTGGGAATCACAATTTTCTGCACATCAAGCTGCTGCTTGGTTTGTCCGTTTTCGTTCACTTCGGTAATTTTTACCGGCTCCGGTTGCACGCCCGTTTGTCTTCTCCAGGCTTCCGATTGCCGATAAGCGGATTGCGTGTATGCATCGTTGGCCCATGCATAAGCGGCAAGCCCTCCCGCAAGTCCGCCGATACCTGCACCGATCGCCGCACCTTGCCTGCCGCCCACAGCCGCACCAATTCCAGCACCCGCTAAAGCGCCCAAGCTCGACCCCATCATGGCCTGTTGTTCTCTGGGCATATTGCCAGCGCAACCGCCGAGTATGAATGCCATTAGCGTAACGCCGGTGATAAATTTCCTCATGATTTGCTCCTTGTTAAAATAGATCGTCGAGGGTTTGAAGACATATCTAAGGAAACACTGCATTGGCTGTGCAAGCAATCTACTGCGCCGGGCGGCGCTCAAAAACCTCCTATCGCCATAACGCATATAACTTTCCACGCCCCATCCGCTTTGCATCTCTTCTTGCTTCCGGAATTATTCATGCATTTCCCTGATAGCGTATGATAAACCTTAACAAGGATTTTATGATGTACGCAATGAATTTTCTCCATAATAAGCTTAATATGCGCCGGAAATGACCGTTATTCGAAGCATTTCGTTATTTGACGTATTTTTATGCCAGTATTTAATCGATTGATTACATCGACCGACTGTATGATGCACGTCGTGGCAATTGCCAAACCCTGTCGGATCCTACCGCACAGCAACGAAAATCCAGTGCCGGTCCAATCGAAAAACGTCAGAAATCAATTCAATAACAGCCCATTTATAGGAATACTTCCTACAAAGTAACAAGAAAAAAACCTAGTGTCGTTTAAGCGCAACTTGCATTTACTCCCAAAGCTTCATCATCGAAAATGTCATCCATGCAACAACGTTCTTGATTTAAACATTTTTATTAAAGGGAGTAATAAAATGCAAACCGATCAAATTCTGGATGAAGTCAGGGATCTCAATTTAAGTTACTTATTACTTGCCAAGCAAATGCTGAGCGATGATAAAGTTGCGGGCATGTATCGATTGGGCATCAACGAAGATATCGCCGGTATTCTGGAAAAATTAAGTTCCGCGCAACTGATCAAAATGGCGGCTTCAAATATGCTGCTGTGCCGCTTTCGCTTCGACGACCGCTTAATCGCGGAAATGCTGTCGAGCAATCGTAACGATCAATCGGTGACAAAATCGCATGCCGCTATCTTAATGGCTGGAAAGCCTGCCGAAGCGATTGCGTGAATTTGAACCCGTCATAAGGAGAGCATCATGCGCAATCGCAGCATTTTAACCGAAGCAAAGCAAATTCAACTGGCAACGGAGTTGATCGAACTGGGTGCACGGCTGCAGGTTTTGGAAACAAACACCGACCTGAGCCGTGAACGACTGGTCAAACTATATAAAGAAATTCGCGGCGTATCGCCGCCGAAAGGGATGCTGCCGTATTCGGAAGATTGGTTCATGAGCTGGCAGCCGAATATGCACTCTTCGCTGTTCATCAATATTTACAACTTCGTGACTACATATACCGGGATGGAAGGGATTGACGCGCTGATCAAGAGCTACCGGCTGTATACGGAGCATGTTCAGGTCAATGAACTGGAAAAGGTTTTAAGCTTGACGCGCGCTTGGACTTTGGTGCGATTCGTTGAAAGCAACGTACTGAGCGTCAAGCCTTGCGTCAGTTGCAAAGGCAATTTTGTAGTGCATTCGCTCGAAACGTGGGTGTAAATCTGGGTCGTCCCCACGCTCGCGTGGCCGAGAATCTCTTGGACACTGCGCAAATCCGCTCCGCCGTCGAGCAAATGGGTCGCTGCGGTGTGCCGAAGTGTGTGAGGACCCTTGGGCCCTTGACCGGGGATTTCTCCGACGATCCTCGACACCAGTTCGTAGACGGTACGCGTCGTCAACCGGCGACCTCGCGCCCCGACAAAAAAGGTCGTGGTGTCCGCCGAAACGGGAAGTTCCGGGCGTCCCCGGTCTTTGTAAGCGAGCAGCGCCTCGAGGGCGGGCCCGCCAAACGGCACGATGCGTTCCTTCGAGCCCTTGCCGATGACCCGCACGGTACGGTCCGTCCAATCGAAATCCGACTCCCGAACACCCACAACCTCGCTCACGCGCAGGGCGCTCGCGTACATGAGTTCCCAGATGGCAAGATCCCGCAGGGCAATCGGGTCTCCCGAATCGGCCAGGGCGCCGAGAGAGTCGAGCACCTCCGCCATCGT
>JALRCN010000168.1 GCA_023257295.1 Nitrosomonas sp.
TATGTATCGCGCTTTCCGTTCTCGGTAGGCGAAGGCCGTCCGACCCCGAAGATTGCGATCATAGGACCGATTGTATTATTGATCGCAGGCGCTGCGGCATTCATGATGATGCGTAAAAAGAAAACCGAGGGTGCTGCTTAACAGTATTTGCTGTGAAACAAGGATGGGTTTCATTTCTTGAACTCACCCTTGTTTAGCGAATCAGAAACAGAAAATACAAAAAGCTAAGGAAAAAATTGTGCACATAAAACAATCGATTGAGTTTGTGGCTAAGAAAATGGCAATCGGTGTGGCGTTGTTGTTGATGTTGTCGGCGTTATTTCAAGCTCAAAACGCCATGGCGCATGCGTCGCTGGTTAAGTCGGATCCGCCACGCAGAGCAATATTGACTGTTCCACCGAAGCAGATTCAGCTTTGGTTTAACGAAAAAGTGGAAGGCGCTTACGCATCCGTGGTTGTGCGTGATGAGAATAAAAATGCCGTGACTGAGAATAGTCCTGAAATAGTTGCGGATGATCCAAAATCGATCGTGTTGAAATTGCACGAAATCGAATCAGGTCGTTACACGGTGCATTATCGTGTGATGTCAGTAGATGGTCATGTTATTGAATCAAATTATGATTTTAATGTGAAAGTCAAAACGCAGTAAAGATGCTAGAAGTTATTGCAGCAAGTGCACGTTGGGTTCAACTGGCAGCAAATCTGGTTTTGCTGGGTAGTTGCGTATTCATAACTATCGCAAATACCAAGCCGCGCACTTATTCAGAAAAGTGGATTCAAAAACTGGGACGGCATTTTCCATGGTTGGCGTTCAGCATTCCTATCTGCCTGATAGTCACATTGATGACAATGATTGCGCAAATAACAGGTACGACGGACATGTGGCGGCAAGATGTTTGGTTGGGCATTATTCAAGAAACGCGTGCCGGTCAAATCTGGGTTTGGCGTATCGCATCCGCGTTGTTGTTGGTTTTTTCCGTTTTGTACTTGGTAAATGCATCGAGCAAAGCGAGCTGGCAGTACTTATTTTGTGCGAGTATTGCGACATTGCCGCTCATAGCTGGTTCTTTCGCGAGTCATATTGCCGCTGAAGAGTTATCGTTAGTTGCTATTGCACCTTATGTATTGCATCTGATTCTGGCGGGTATTTGGTTTGGGGCATTGCCCGCTTTCTTGTTGCTTATTCACGATCATAATAAGAACGGTAGGACGTCTAAATCGAAACCATCCGAAATCGAAATATTGCGGCGTTTTTCTTCGATTGCATTACCAGTAATGCTGGTAATTATCTTGACGGGCATCCTGATTGCCGATCGTTTGCTCGATGGGCATTACGCTACCTTGGTGGCAACGCCATATGGTTGGCTGTTGAGCGGTAAGATTTTGTTATTGTGTGTGATTCTTTTGGTCGCCATATCGGTTCGTGCACATTGGCTGCCGTTGCTGACCGATGGTAAAGATCCGATTCAAATGCACGATGCGCGGATGGGGATGAAAAAATGGGTGCGCATTGAGTTTCTTCTGGCGCTTATTTTGATCCTTATTGCAACAGTGATTGCCAATACAACGCCTGCTAAACATGCGGGCATTGAAGAGTGGATTTTTCCGTTCCGGTTCTCGGTTGAGGCAACCTGGAACAAGCCAAATGTTGCTTTGCAAGTATGGAGCGGTGTTGCGATTTTGCTGCTGGCGGTATTGGCGATACAGTTTGGTAGATTGCGGCGCTGGACACTGAAGCGTTTGATTGCTATTCCGTCGCTGATGTTTGTTTCCGGGGTGGCAATTGTGTTACCGCCGCTGACGATCGAAGCATACCCGGAGACTTATCGTAAGCCACCAGCACCTTTCGATGCGATATCGATATCCAATGGCGCGGCTCTGTACATGCAACATTGTGTGGAATGTCACGGCCCGCAAGGAATGGGAAATGGCATTAAGTCGCGTACCTTATCGACTAAGTTACCGGATTTGCTGATAGAGCCGCATATTGTTGAACATACGCCAGGCGATTTTTATAACTGGATCACATACGGTATGAAGAACACGGATATGCCCGGCTATGCCGATAAAATGTCCGAGGATGATCGATGGGACTTGGTCAATTATATTCATGCCCTCTCCAGAGGTTATCAGGCACGTATTTTGTCGCCGGAAATTATTTTCGAGAAAGTTTTTGCTAAACCGCCGCTATTTTCTTTCAATAAACACGATGGCAGTCAAGGTGCATTACAGGAATTCCGCGAGCGGAAAATCGTTTTGCTGATTCTGTTTTCATGGCCGCAATCGCAGGAACGATTAGCGCAATTGAGGCAGGCATACGATCACTTGCAGCAGCAAAATATCGAAATTCTGGCGGTGCCGACGCAGGAGCTTGGTATTGATGAATTGGAGCAAGCCTCGGCGGCGTTACCTTTTTCTGTGGTGACGCAAGGCGCGCCTGAGATCGTGAACAGCTATATGCTATGGCGCCGCACGCTGAATCACCCCGATATCATCGGGCGTGGGAAAAATCCGGAGCATATCGAATTTCTTTTTGACAAAAATGGGTATTTACGCGCGCGTTGGATTCCTTCCAGAGATCAATCCGGATGGTCGGATGTGGATGTTTTGATACGGCAAGTCAGTCAGCTGAATCGTGAACAAGCGCAATTTCCATTCCCGGAAGATCATATACGTTGACATGGTCGGGAATAAACTCGGTAGGTTCTCTATCAAGCAACGTCCTTTTTAAGATATGAACAACATACCGGACGATCTGTCATTGCATATTTCCCTGCCGGATGCTCAGCCCGTATTGCGCATGGTGCCGATACCGTCGGATACCAACTATGCCGGCGATATTTTTGGCGGGTGGATTATGTCGCAAGTCGATATCGCCGGCAGTATCCCGGCGATTCGACGCGCGCGCGGGCGAGTTGCTACAGTTGCCGTTAATTCTTTTGTGTTCAAGCAGCCGGTGTTTGTCGGTGATCTGGTCAGCTTTTATGCCGATATCGTCAAAATAGGGCGAACCTCGATTACCGTCGATGTGGCTGTTTATGCGCAACGCGGCGTGCGCGAAGTGCTGGCCGTGATCGGCGACAGCGCCAATGCGGGCTCAATCGGCGTGCACGCGCGCGCGGGCTTTTCCCATGTCGGCACAATGAAAAATGTCGGCTTCAAGTTCGGAAAACATCTGGATGTCGTGATTATGCAACGAAG
>JALRCN010000207.1 GCA_023257295.1 Nitrosomonas sp.
AGATCGAGAAATAAAACAAACTACCTCGGCAGCATTCCCAACAGTCTATTAACCCGGTTTTATCTCCGTCTGCCGCAAGCGTATGCTCAACTCCCTGAGCTGCTTCTCGTCCACCGTGCTTGGCGCATGCGTCAATAAACATTGCGCACGTTGCGTTTTAGGGAATGCGATAACATCGCGAATCGATTCCGATCCGGTCATCATCGTCAAAATGCGATCAAGACCGAAGGCGATGCCGCCATGCGGCGGTGCGCCGTATTGCAGTGCCTCCAGCAGGAAGCCGAATTTTTCCTGCGCCTCCTGCTCGGAAATATTCAGTGCGCGAAATACCTTAGATTGCACATCCTGGCGATGAATCCGCACCGAGCCGCCACCAATCTCCGAGCCGTTCAGAACCATGTCGTACGCTTTGGAAAGCGCTTTGCCGGGATCGGATTCCAATAAATCATCGTGCCCGTCGGCGGGCGAAGTAAACGGGTGATGCAACGCCTGCCAGCGGTTCTCTTCCTCATCCCGTTCAAACATCGGAAAATCGACCACCCAAAGCGGCTTCCAGGCGGCTTCAGCATGTCCGTGCTGATGCCCGATTTTGATGCGCAGCGCCCCCAGCGATTCGTTGACGATCTTGGTTTTATCCGCACCGAAGAAAATCAAATCGCCGTCTTGCGCTTGCGTGCGCGCCAATATTGTTTTGATGGTTTCTTCCGGCAGGAATTTCAAAATCGGCGATTGCAATCCCTCCACGCCGCCGGCCATATTGTTGACTTTGATATACGCCAATCCTTTGGCGCCGTAGATTGCGACAAACGCCGTGTAATCGTCGATTTCCTTGCGCGACAACTCGCCGCCTTTGGGCACGCGCAAAGCGGCCACGCGGCCATCTGGTTTCTCCGCCGCCTCACGGAACACCTTGAAAGACACTTCCTTCATGATGTCTGTCAGCTCTGTAAATTCCAGCGGCACACGCAAATCCGGTTTATCGGAACCGTATTTGAACATCGCGTCGGCATAAGTCAGGCGCGGAAACGGATTGGGCAAATCCACATTAATCACGGACTTGAACAGCCCGCGAATCATTTCCTCCATCAACGACATAATCTCATTCTCGGACAGAAAAGAGGTTTCAATGTCGATTTGTGTAAACTCCGGCTGCCGATCCGCGCGCAAATCCTCGTCGCGGAAACAGCGGGTAATTTGGTAGTAGCGATCGAAGCCGGACACCATCAACAACTGTTTAAACAATTGCGGCGATTGCGGCAATGCAAAAAAATGACCGGCATTGACCCGGGACGGCACCAGATAATCCCGCGCGCCTTCCGGCGTGGATTTAGTCAGCATCGGCGTTTCGATATCCAAAAACCCATGCCGATCCAGAAACACGCGCACCGCCATCGCCACCTTATGCCGCAAACGCAAATTCGATTGCATCGCCGGGCGTCGCAAATCGAGATAACGATGCTCAAGGCGCACCACTTCGCTGATGTTGTCATCATCCATCAGGAACGGCGGCGTCAATGACGTATTCAACACTTCGATATCGGCCACCAGGATTTCAATCTCACCGCTAAACAGCGACGGATTGGTCGTGCCTTCAGGTCGTCTGCGCACTTTCCCGGTAATGCTCAATACATATTCATTGCGTATTTTTTCCGCGATCTGAAATGTTTTGACATTGTCGGGATCACACACGATTTGCACCAAACCCTCACGATCGCGCAAATCGATGAAAATCACACCGCCATGATCCCTGCGTCGATGCACCCAACCGAATAGAGTCACTGTCTTATCGAGGTATTCGGCATTAATGGCACCGCAGTAATTTGTACGCATAGATTTTTAGTTATCAATATAGGTAAATTTAATAAATGATTCCGGTCGATTAATCAACCGCTGCAGCCGGTGCAGAATTGCTTTCTTTAGCGGCGCTCCCCTCTGCAGATGCCGGCGCGTTCGATTTGGATTCGGCTTTAGCGTCCGGCTGCTTGGATTTATTGTTCTTAAAATCAGTGGCATACCAGCCACTCCCTTTTAACTGAAACCCGGCAGCCGAAATCTGCTTGATATAATCGCCGCTGCCGCAAACCGGGCAAACGGAAATAGGCGCATCACTAATCTTTTGCAAATGCTCTTTCTCGGCTCCGCATGAATTGCACCGATATTCATAAATAGGCATGAAATCCTCGCAACAGTCCAATATATTAAGAAGCCGGTTATTATACCTTAACCGCCTCTATTTGAACGCGCCCTCCATTCAGCCATTATTCAGAAACGCTTTGCTATGCTCATCACAAGTAAAAACGCATTGTTACCGACAATCGGCAAACCGATGCGCGAACGATTAACCTACTTTGTCATACTTGATTCCGATTGAGGCTACCATGAAAAAATTTAAATTAACGTGCTTAGCGATTACACTCAGCGCAGTATTTGCGATAGCCCCCGTCAATGCCCAGGATGACGGCGGCGGATTCGATGGGGGCGATTTCGGTGGAGATTTTGGTGGTTATGACGGCGGGGATTTCGGCGGTTATGACGGCGACTACGGCGGCGATTACGATGCCGGAGAATATTCCGATTACTCCGATTATTACGATCAAAACGACTACGACCAAGGCGACGCTTTTTTCCAAACCGAAGACTTTAATCAACCCGACGATTCCGGTCTGATCAACGGCCCCGGACAAGAAAGCGATTTCGGCCAAACCGATGGTACGGATCAACCGGGCGTCTCCGAGTTGACCAACAGCGCCGGTCAAGAGCCTGAATCGACGCAAAATAACGCGGAACCGGCAGAATCGACCGCCACCGGCAACGATTCGGCAATCCAGGATGGCACCGCAAGTACTACGGACGATTCCACACAAACGGTGAACGTAGAAAACAACACCAACATCAACCAAGATAATAACGGCAACAACCATTACGCTGATCATCACGGTCATCACGGTTGGGGACATCACTATGGCGACAGCTTCGGTTTGGGATTCGGCTTAGGCCTCGGATTGGGCATGTTCGGATACGGCCCATTCGGTTTTTACAGCCCGTTTGCACCGCTCGGGTATTACGGCTTCGGCGTACCGTTTGCCAGCTTTGCTTACTACGGCGGCAGGAGCGGCATCGGGCTCTACAGCAACTATGCCGGTTATGGCCCTTACCGACATTTTGAACCCTATTACCCATTAGGCGGCTACCCTGCATTGCTTGCCGCCACGCCGGTATTTTCGACTCCAGCCAGCGCAACGGCGTATGTTCAACGCAACGAAACCAGGCCTGCTCCGGTGCAAAATAAAAACCACTGGCATTATTGCCGCAATCCGGAAGGGTATTATCCTTACGTCAAGCAATGCGCGGAAGAATGGATAAAAGTCCCGCCACAACCTTCCTGATCGCTATTTCCGGCTTATCGATCCGGCCATTGATAGGATGTCGAAAAACATCCTCGAAGCGGTCGGTGCCTGAAAAAATCAAACGAACATTTGAATCTGCTTTCAACACTACACGGCAGCAAAAACAATTTCTCAACAATCGGTTATTAGAATTCACAGTTATCTTTTCTACAACACCATCATATTCCTACAAAGAATACCGGTATTTTTCTCCTTTTATTTTCCATATAGATTCATAGCAACAGGATATATCCTCCACATCACTTAAGAGTTTTGTTTTTTTGTCGTAAGAAAAGTTTTATATTTTAACCGCCAAACTTCGAGGAACCCATGAGAGTAAATGAACCAGTAACGCAACGGGATATGGGCATGCGCAGCGATTGCGTCATTATCTCAACCACAAACCTAAAAGGTGCACTGACATCCGTCAATGAGGATTTCATCCGCATGAGCGGCTTCACCTGGGATGAGCTTGAAAACAAGAATCACAACATTATCCGCCACCCGGATGTGCCGCCGGAAGCGTATGCCATGCTATGGGAAGCATTGAAAGCTGGAAATCCCTGGATGGGGATGGTAAAAAACCGTCACAAAAGCGGCGATCATTATTGGGTCGATGCATTTGCCAGCCCGCAATACGAGGATGGCAAAATCATTGGATATCAATCGGTGCGTGTAAAACCGGAAAAAATCTGGGTCGATCGCGCCGAAGCGCTGTATGCCAAGATCATGTCGAAAAAGTCTCCCGACGACAAACGCCGCTCGAAAATGGATCCGGTCAAACTGACCCGGTTTCCGATCGGCATCACCAACAAAATCGTATTGGGGGTATCGAGTGTTATTGGCTTGCTATTTATCGCATTGTCATTGGTAGGAGAAGTTTCGCAGTTGTTCGCTATTATTGGATTCTTGACGGGAAGCCTACTGAGTTCCGCATTAATTCATCAATTCCTGGCCCCCTTGCGCGCGCTTACCGCAAAGTCCCAAAAAATCGCCAACGACCCGGTAGCACGCTACGTTTATACCGGAAGAACCGATGAAATAGGACAATTGGAATATGCGCAGATCTTTCAAGCGGCGAAACTGCGTACTGCAGTTGGCCGCGTCAAAGAATCGTCCGATGTCCTGGAAAATGCGGCAAGTGAAATCGCCTCAGGCAGCGTGGATCTCTCCAGCCGTACGGAAAACCAAGCATCGAGCCTTGAAGAAACCGCATCCAGCATGGAGGAAATCACGTCCACCGTACAGCAAAATGCCGAGAACGCCAAACAAGCCAACGTCTTGGTTCTGGAAGCACGCAAGCAGGCGGAACAAAGCGGCGTAGTGGTTTCTAGCACGATACAGGCAATGAATCAAATTAACGAAAGCAGCAAGAAAATCGCCGATATTACCAATGTCATCGATGAAATAGCCTTCCAAACCAATCTGTTGGCGCTCAACGCATCCGTTGAAGCTGCACGCGCCGGAGAACAAGGTCGCGGTTTCGCCGTGGTCGCCAACGAAGTTCGCACGTTGGCCGGACGCAGCGCAGAATCCGCCAACCAAATCAAAGCACTGATCAACGATAGCGTATCCAAGGTGGAAAGCGGCACGCAACTGGTAAACCAGTCCGCCGATTCGTTAAAAGCGATTACCGAAAGCGTCAAGAAAATCTCCGATATCGTCAGCGAAATTTCCCAATCGTCCCAGGAACAAGCAAACGGAATCGACCAAATCAACCAGGCAATTTCTCAAATCGACGAAGTAACGCAGCAAAATGGGCAATTGGTGGAGAAACTATCGACTTCCAGCCGGGATATGACCGAAAAAGTCAAAATGATCGCCGGATTGGCCGATCAATTCAAATAACGCGAATCAGCCCGCAGCATCAGAAAGCCGAAGTTAACCGGTGTTAATTTCGGCTTTTTTTATTTCACCGGTCGCTCTGCAGTTTTGCACAATTTTCCCGATATCTGCTCCTGACTCAGCTACAATACTGGTGAATTTTTCGGTTAACGGCAGGCCTGCAAGCTTCAAAACCAGTACTGCTACACAAAATCAGCAAAATCTTTATGAGCGAAGAAAAAAAAGCACTCGATTTCGACTTCGACCAATGGTCCAAGATCGCACAAACAGAACCGGAAAAATTCGAAGCCATGCGCCAGCAAATGATCGATGACTTGATTGCGCAGGCTCCGGATCATCTCAAACAGCGTATGGCGGGTTTGCAGTGGCAAGTGGATCAAATCCGCAACCAAGCCGGCCACCCGATGGCCTCTTGTTTACAGATTTCGCAAAAAATGTGGGCGCATGTTTTGAGCGAGAACGGATTGCTGAACATACTCAAGCAGCCCAGAAAAATTCTAAACTCAATGGAAAATACAACGACAGCGAAAGTGCTGTCGTTTGAACGCCCAAAAACCGACAAATAAGCCGGTTTTCAGTGTCAAACTCAAATCGTCAATCTCAAAGGTGAAACACGATCATATCCGCCGTAATGGCATTGATATTGACGCCGACCAGTTCTATCGTTGCCGCACCGCCCACGAATTCGGCGGTAAAGCCGTTATTGCCGTTATCAGTCACTTTGGTAATGTAGGAAACCAATTCAGCCAGCGTATGAACACCAAGCGTACTGGAATCGAAAAACAATCGATCGCCTTCGCTTATACTGAAATCGGATATTTCGAAGTGCCCGGCACCGTAAAAACCAAAAGTATCGGCACCGCTGCCACCGCTTAGCCTGTCATAACCGTCACCCACACGCAAAATGTCGTTTCCGGTGCCACCAAACAATTTCTCGGTTCCGGATTGACCGTCCAAATCGTCATTGCCGGCATCGCCTCTCAATATACCGTTGCCGGCTCCGCCTTTCAGTATATCGTTACCGGCACCGCCCTCGATTTCATCGTGCCCGGCTCCACCCTGCAAAATGTTGTCCAGATCGTCCCCCGTAATCAACAAATCATTATCGTCGAATCCGGCGGACCCCAGCCCTTCAAAACCAATACCATCGATAAATTTAATTGCGCCTGAACCCAAATTCGGGCGAGGGGATGTATTCACTGCCATAATATCGTCTCCTAAAAATCTCAACAATAATGAGAATGATTCCTATTATAATTAATATTGATTAAAATGCAATGTCGCGTTATACAACGACTGACACAACAAACAATCCAACCAATTGGAAAATCGAGAAATTATCGCCGTGACGCTTGAACAATCGCTATTGAAGGCCAAATCGCACATCGCAGCAGGGAAATTCAACGCTGCCGATGCGATTCTGAATCCACTGAAAAACGAACACCCCTTATCGCCGGATGTCGCACGGCTATGGTGCTCGCTGGCCATGCGTACCGGACGCACTGCAGAAGTTCCGCAATACGCGGAAAAAATATACGCGCAAACCGAAAGCGACTTTCACAAAGCGCATTGGGCGCACGTACTTGGCACCGCGCATTTCATGATGCTGGATCTATCCATGGCGCATACTTGGTTCACCGATGCCTTGCAGCGTTTAATGACTTTGGCCAAAGCAGGAAAAGTACCGCCGCAAAAAGAAAAAGCCAATCCGCAGCATCCCGACGACAGTCTTTTCGCCTCCGGCAAAGCCGAGCAATTGCTATGGTCGACCTGCGCGGGATTGGCCAAATCGAATATTCCCGCATTTCCATACGCAGGGACTTTATTGGGCTTGATTCGAAACGGCCGCCTGCTCGAATACGACAAAGACCTCGATATCGCCGTGTGGATGGAATCATGGAATGCCAGTTGCGTGGCCTTAGAACGATCCGGCTGGGTCAGGGCGTCGATGCGGATCGAGTACGCCAATTACCGCGACTACATACACCCGGAACTCGGCATCACTTTGGACATTTGCGGCTTACAGCGGCAGAAACAACGCATTACCGGCGGTTTTGCATTGCCCGGATACCCGGACGATTACCAGCGAGTTTCCGTTTTTCCGCCGTTCGATTTGATACCGCGACACACCGAATATGGCGCGGCCTGGTTTCCGCGCGAACCGGAAAAAATCCTAACCGCATTTTACGGCGATTGGCGCACTTCCAACCCCCATTGGGATACCGTGGTTTCCGCTCTCAATTTGGAAAACTTCACGCTATTGGTGCGCTGCTATGCCTACCACCGCCTGGCACAGCATTGGCTAACCGGCAATCTGGACAAAGCATGGCGTTACGCGCACCAGATCGCGCTGAAAGACCCAGACGACATCATTGCCCTGCGCAGCCGACAGTGGCTGGAACGCGCCATGACGCGATTAAAACGGGAAATCCCCGCATGGCCGAAGAACCAACGGCAACAGCGCATCTATACCCGTATGGTGGCGGATTTATTTCACCAAGGCCATATCAATTTCCTCAAAGCCGCACAGGCTTTAGGCACCCATTTGACCGTCTGCGTGGTTTCCGACGAACGCGTCGTGCAACACAAGGGAAAGTCGCCGGTAATGACGCAAGCCGAACGTGCAGCGGTTGTTGCCGCTTGCAAATACGTGGATGCCGTGATCACCGAAACACCGGAAAAAGTCACCCTGGAATTGATGCAGCAGCACGATTTCGCTATCTATACGTTCGCCTGCGCATCGGAGCGGGAACGCCGCGATAAATACAAACTATGCGAGGATTTACCGGCCGAAATGATCCGGGAATTGCCCTATACGCCAGAGATCTCGACGTCCGATCTCGTCAAGCGCATTTTGGACGGCGCAGGAACTCAAGGAGCGGCGCAATAACCATCGCGCCGACTACTCCCCCGGTTGCAGCATAACCGGCACCTCGACCGTTTCATTTTTGCGCAGCACCGAGATTCTGATCGTCTCGCCCACTTTAAAACCGTCGATGCGCGACATCAGCTTATCGACGGAATCGATGGTCTTACCTTCAATCGCGACGATAATATCGTTGGCGATAATGGCGCCCTCCGGCGTTATCGTCGCGCCGCGCAACCCGGCGGCTTCCGCAGCCGATCCCGGACTGACGCTCAGAATCACCACGCCCTGCACTTTCAAACGCTCGATCAAACGCTGATTGAGTTTGCTGTCCACGGTAATGCCCATCGCCGGACGAATGTATTTGCCGCGACTGACGATTTGCGGCACCACGCGATTGACCGTATCGACGGGAACGGCAAACCCGATCCCCGCACTGACGCCGCTCGGGCTATAAATCGCGGTATTGATACCGATCAGACGTCCGGCGGAATCGAGCAGCGGGCCGCCGGAATTGCCCGGATTGATCGCCGCATCGGTTTGAATCAAATTATCGATGGTGCGGCCCTCCCCTCCGGGCAGCGAGCGATCCAGCGCGGATACGATACCGGTCGTCAACGTCCAATCCAAGCCGAACGGATTGCCGATGGCAAATACCTTCTGCCCGACCTTCAAGTCATGACTGGTTCCCAAAGGAACCGGCCTGGGGCGCTGAAAACCGATGCCGATCCGCAGTACCGCAATATCGTGTGCCGGACTTACGCCAACCAGCGATGCTTTATAATCGCGTCCGTCGGCAAGCCGCACCGTAGCCTCGCTGGCGCCCTTGATGACATGAAAATTAGTGATGATATGCCCTTGATCGTCCCAAATAAACCCGGAGCCGGTACCGCTCGGAACGGAAAAAATGTTACGCGTCCAGGCATCCATGACGCGCTGGCGGGTGGTGATGAACACCACCGAGTCGCGCGAGTTTTCAAACAACTCGATGGTGCTTTTTTCATCCTCCGCGAGATTGCCGCGCGGCTGCACCACGCGCGGTGCGGCATTTTCCTGCCTATCGCCGCCGGAGAAAACCGAATGCAATACATCCGGAAAGTAGCGATAAAAAAAACTGTTAAGAAACAAGGTCAGAACGACCACAGCGACGGCAGCCCACAGCAAGCGGGGCACGAATCCGTTATTGAACATGAAATAATTCCTCTATTTTTATCTCCGGAAACGCTGAATAATTGGCTGCACAAGCGATCTGTCGCGCAGCACCCGGAAATTCGCCCATCGCCATATTCAGTGCTTCCCTCTCTTATTTATTGACGGCTTGCACCCAGCGCATCAGATCGTGTTCGCTCATTGCGCCGGATTGCCGGGCGATTTCCCGGCCGCCCTTGAATAATACCAATGTCGGAATGCTGCGAATGCGATAGCGCGCGGCCAATTCCTGTTCCTGTTCGGTATCGACCTTCGCCAGTCGCACGTACGGCTCCAACATCGCGGCCACCTTGGCAAAGGCCGGCGCCATCGTACGACATGGCCCGCACCACGGCGCCCAGAAATCGACCAATACGGAAATATCGTTATTGCCGACATGGCGGCTGAAATACGCCTGCGTCAGATCAAGCGGCTGCCCGGTGAATAATTCCCGATGGCATGCGCCGCACTGCGGCGCTGAGCTTAATCGATCGTCCGGCACGCGATTGGTGGCGTGACAATGCGGACACACAATATGTAACGGCATGGCGCTGTTATCCTTGTTCGCCGGTATGTTGCATTTCTATTTCCAAACGGACGCGTAACGATTCGATCTCCTCCATCAAATCGGCGACAAAACCGGCCAATTCCGGATTGCCGTCGAAATCCCGCTCAACCGCGATCATTCGTTTGATCCGCATGAAGCTGCGGCTATCGAATTGCCATGTGTCGGGATTCGCATCGATGAAATCGCCGCCGGATAATAAACCCCATTGAACGCGCGCAATGACCCATTCACGGCTCACCCGGCAGCTTCTTGCCAGTTCGTCCAACGTGAGCATGGCATCTTCAAGCAAAATGGCATCGATTTCTTGCGACATAATCAGACTCCAAGATGTTGGCGCGGATTGAACGCAAGCTCCTGCGCCATGGTTTGGTAAAACGCGCGCGCTTTTTCCGTCGTTGCGGGCGGCAACACGACCTCCAATACCAGATACAGATCGCCGGGCGTTGCTGCGGGAATGCCGCGTCCCTTCAAGCGCAGCTTGCGGCCCGTCTGGGAATTTTCCGGCACGCGCACTTCAACCGCACCGTCCGGCACCGGGATTTTAACCGTCGCCCCCAGCGCGGCTTCCCATGGCGCAACCGGCAATGCGGCATAAATATCCTTGTTTTCAATCCGGTAGCGGCCATGCGACTTGAACTGCACTTCCAAAAATAAATCCCCGGCAGCTTCCCCGCCGTGACCCTGGCCGCCCTGCCCGGTCAGCCGGATCACTTGCCCAGCGTGCACGCCTTTGGGAATGCGCACATTCAGCGCATGCTCGGCAAGTACGGTGCGCCCTTGAGCGTCGAGCTTGGGCATGCGCAAGGTCAAACTGCGCGTAGCACCGTGGTAACTGTCCTCCAAATCGAGCATGATTTTAGCGTGATGATCGTCGCCACGCATCCGGTGATGCGCATGCCGCGCGCCCGCACCCATTTGCCCCCGGAACAATTGCGAAAAGAACTCGCTGAAATCGGCTGTCTGCGCGTCGCCGGATCCCTGTCCCCTGAATTCGAAACCGGCATCCCAACCGGGCGGCGGCTGAAAATCGCTGCCGGCTTGATAGCCGCGCTGACTCAATTGATCGTAAGCTGCACGTTTCTCAGGATCGGACAGTACCGCGTTGGCTTCGTTGATTTCTTTCATCTTTTGTTCTGCGTCGGCTTCTTTGGAGACATCCGGATGATATTTTCGCGCCAGACGACGAAACGATTTCTTGATGTCTTCCGCCGTGGCATCGCGCGCCACACCCAGCGTTTTATAATAATCCTTGAATTCCAAATCGATTCCCCTTATTTATCGCGCCAATGTCATAGTTTCCCGGAAAAATGGGGCTTAGTACCGGTTTATCAAGTCGCCTCAAAAAGGCCCGGTAATCTCAAACGTCACGCCGTCTTCGCTGCGCCCCGTTGATCCGCGCTGCGAACTGAAATACAGCCGCGAGCCGTCGGGGCTGAAAGCCGGTCCGGTTATCTCCGAACGGTCGTGCCCCACCACTTGCAGCAGCGGCAAGACCTTGCCGCCGGATAAAACCACGATCTGCATGTCGCCGCCATCTTCCGCAACCAGCAATTCACCGGCAGCATTGGCGGTAATATTGTCGACACCGGTCAACACCGGCGCGACATGCAATGCCGCGCTATAGACGACGCTGAGATGCTGCCGCGCCACGTCGTAAGCCCACACGCGATTGTCGCCTTTGGTGGTGAAATAAACGATGCCCCGCTGATACCAGATTCCCTCGCCGCCTTTGAATCGGGTGCTGCCGACAACTTGCTTGCGCGTCGGCGTTTTCTCCGCCAGCGGATCGGGCAACGCATGCCAGCGCACCGCCCCCACCCGACCATCGACCACTTCTGCAACCTCCAAGAATCCGTCGTCCAAATTCGGATTCCCGTCGGCGTCGAACGAACGCGCCGTGTAACGGTACAAACAACTGTCGGACTCGTCTTCCGTCAGATAAAGCTGTTTGTTCAGCGTATCCACCGCCACCGCTTCGTGCCGGAATATACCCAAAGCGCTTCTGAGCCGTGCCGCTTTTTTCCCGAACGGATCGCATTCCCATACCCGGCCTTTGTCGACCTCCTCACACGACAACCAGGTTTGCCACGGCGTAGGCCCACCCGCACAGTTGCGGCTGGTCTGCTCCAAAATAGAATACGTATCGGCGACGCCACCGCGCGCGTCGAAACGGATAGCACCAGCGCCACCTCCCCGATTATCGATCTCGCTGTTGGATACATACACCCACCCGCCGTCTGGGGCTAAAAACGCCGCACCGCCATCCGGCGCGGCATGCCAGGCGTAACCGAAAAGCTTTTGCCCGGAGCGCGCAACGATGCGCGATGTAAATCCGGCAGGCAATCGCACGCCGTTTGAATCGGGCGGCAACAACGCACCCTGCGCTGTCAACAAGCCGGATAACGACGCCGCTCTAAGCGGTGAAGGCAGCAAAACATTGCCGAGAAAAGCGCCCAAACCGATGAACCCGTATTGCAATAAATGGCGGCGCTGCCGGTCGATTGTGTCGTTCATGGTATCCGTTGCCCTTGGTGTGGTCGATGTCGTAACCTTCGATAGTTTACAAGTTGCGCCGCACGATGACCACCGCTCGTTTATCGCGGTCATCGGATCGGCAAGCAACGATAAGCGCATCTTCTCGTGTAAAATTACAATCTTTCACATAACAATCTGGTTTTCCAATGCTCCAATTTTGCGGTGGACATGCGCTTTCTCCGTTCCGTCTGGAGAAATTACTCAACGAAATAAAAACGCTGCATTTGCCGGTAACGAGCATCGATACCGAATACTGGCATTTCTGCGCACTGGCGCGCGATTTGCAGTCGCATGAACTCAGTGCGTTAAAGAAGCTTCTGAACGAAACCGCCTCGCAGCAAGCGACACCACAAACCGACGGATTATTCCTGGTGCTGCCGCGCCCCGGCACCATTTCGCCGTGGTCGAGCAAAGCCACCGACATCGCACGGCATTGCGGATTAGCGGCAGTCGAGCGTATCGAGCGCGGCATTGCGTTTTATGTGCAAACCGGCGCAGCGCTTTCGGAAACCGACAAAGCGCGCCTCAAATCGTTGCTGCATGATCGCATGACCGAAGCGGTGTTCGGTTCGTTTGCCGATGCCGCCAAACTGTTTCAGCATTTTGCGCCTCAGCCGTTGCATACGGTCGATGTGATGCAAGGCGGACGCGAAGCGCTGCTGCAAGCCAATCAAACCATGGGATTGGCATTGTCTCCGGATGAAATCGATTATTTGCTGCACCATTTCACGCATTCGCAGCGCAATCCGACCGATGTCGAATTGATGATGTTCGCGCAAGCCAATTCGGAGCATTGCCGCCATAAAATTTTCAACGCGGATTGGATCATCGATGGCAAGCCGCAGGACAAATCGCTGTTCGCAATGATCCGCAACACGCACCAAATGCACCCGCAAGGTACGCTGGTCGCGTACACGGATAACGCCAGCATTATCGAAGGCACGGAAATCCTGCGCTTTTATCCAGGCGAGCAGCAAGTTTACGGTTATGCGCAAGAGCAAACGCATTTGCTGATGAAAGTGGAAACGCACAATCACCCGACCGCGATTTCGCCGTTTCCCGGCGCGGCCACCGGTGTCGGCGGAGAAATCCGCGACGAAGGCGCGACCGGTCGCGGCGCTAAGCCGAAAGCTGGATTGTGCGGTTTTTCGGTATCCAATTTAAACATCCCGGATTGCATGCAACCGTGGGAGCGCAGCCCCACCGGCAACCCATCCGGCTACGGCAAACCGTCCCGCATCGCATCGGCATTGCAAATCATGCTGGAAGGCCCGATTGGCGGCGCAGCATTCAACAACGAATTCGGACGCCCCAATCTGGCGGGTTATTTCCGTACCTTCGAGGAGCGCGTGGGTGGCGAAATGCGCGGCTATCACAAGCCGATCATGCTGGCGGGCGGCATCGGACAGATTTCACATGCGCATATCCATAAGGAGAAATTCCCGCCGGACGCACTGCTGATACAACTGGGCGGGCCTGGCATGCTGATCGGCTTGGGCGGCGGCGCCGCGTCCAGCATGGACACTGGAGCCAATACCGAAGCACTGGATTTCGATTCGGTGCAACGCGGCAATCCGGAAATGCAGCGGCGCGCGCAGGAAGTGATCGACCGCTGCTGGCAATTACAGCGCAGCGGCAGCGGCAATCCGATTTTGTTCATCCACGACGTCGGTGCAGGCGGCTTATCCAATGCGTTTCCGGAACTGGTACATGATTCCGGCCGCGGCGGGCGCTTCGATTTGCGCAACATTCCGTCCGAAGAATCCAGCATGTCACCGATGCAAATCTGGAGCAACGAAGCGCAGGAACGCTACGTGCTGGCGATCAAACCGGAATCGCTGCCGTTGTTTACAGCGATTTGCAAGCGCGAGCGCTGCCCGTTTGCCGTCGTCGGCGAAGCAACCGGCGACGAGCAATTAGTGGTAGCGGATCGACAATCGCCCATGCCGCCGGTCGACATGCCGTTGCCGGTACTGTTGGGCAAGCCGCCGAAAATGACACGCAATGTAACGCATAGCGGCAAAATTCTGCCCGCCGTCGATCTGTCCGGCATCTCTCTCACCGAAGCGGCTTACCGCGTTTTGCATTTACCCGCCGTGGCGGACAAGACGTTTCTGATCGCGATTGGCGACCGCAGCGTCGGTGGTCTGTCGGTGCGCGACCAAATGGTCGGCCCGTGGCAAATCCCGGTGGCCGACGTTGCGGTAACCAGCATGGGGTTTCAAACCGATCGCGGCGAAGCGTTTGCCATTGGCGAGCGCACGCCGCTGGCATTGATTAATCCCAAAGCCGCCGCGCGCATGGCGGTCGGTGAGGCGATCACCAACATCGCCGCCGCAGCGATAAAAGGCATCAAACATATCAAGCTGTCCGCCAACTGGATGGCGGCAGCCGGTCATCCGGGCGAAGACGCCGGATTGTACGATGCGGTACATACCGTCGGCATGGAATTGTGCCCGCAATTGGGCATCGGCATCCCGGTCGGCAAAGATTCGATGTCGATGAAAACCGCATGGGATGAATCGGGGTCGCGCAAGGAAGTGACCGCGCCGTTGTCGCTGATCGTTTCCGCATTTGCGGCAGTCGCCGATGTGCGCGCCACCCTGACGCCGCAGTTGCTCACCGGCGACGCGGACACCGAGCTGATTCTGATCGATTTAGGGCAAGGCCAAAACCGCTTGGGCGGTTCCGCACTGGCGCAAGTGTATCAACAAGTCGGCGACACAGCACCGGATATCGACGGCGAAGCGGGTGCGCAACGACTCAAAGGATTTTTTGATGCGATTCAGCAGCTCAATCGCACCAATAAGCTGCTGTCTTACCACGACCGTTCCGACGGCGGCTTGTTCGTCGTACTGTGCGAAATGGCTTTCGCCGGCCATACCGGATTGACAGTGAATCTGGATCAGTTGTGTTTCGATCCGCACGGCAGCGACATCGATGGTTCCGAATTGCGACCGGAGCAAATGAGTGGCCGTTTCCTGGAACGTTTATTAGCGGTGTTGTTCAACGAAGAATTGGGTGCGGTGATACAAATCGCAACCCAGCACCGCTCGGAAGTGATGCAAGCATTGGCTGAAGCCGGGCTGCGCGATCACAGTTTCATCATCGGCCATCCGAACGCATCCGACGACATCCGCTTGCTGCGCAACAACAAGCCGGTGCTGTCAGAAAAACGCATCGATTTGCAGCGCGCTTGGTCGGAAACCACGTACCGGATGCAAAAACTGCGCGACAATCCGACGTGCGTGCAGCAAGAATACGACCGCATCCTCGACGCCGCCGATCCGGGGTTGCAACTGACGTTAAGCTACGACGCCAATGACGATATCGCCGCACCGTTCATCCAAACCGGCGCGCGTCCGCGCATGGCGATTTTGCGTGAACAGGGCGTCAATGGCCATGTGGAGATGGCGGCCGCATTCGACCGCGCCGGTTTCACCGCAATCGACGTTCACATGAGCGATATCATCGCCGGGCGCGTTTCATTGCGGGATTTCAAGGGATTCGCCGCCTGCGGCGGGTTTTCGTACGGCGACGTGCTCGGTGCGGGCGAAGGCTGGGCCAAGTCGATATTGTTCAACCCGCGTGCACGCGACGAATTCGAGGCTTTCTTTCATCGCAGCGATACATTTGCGCTGGGCGTATGCAACGGCTGCCAGATGATGAGCAATCTGGCGGAAATCATCCCCGGCGCCGAGCACTGGCCGCGATTCAAACGCAATGTCTCGGAACAATTCGAAGCTCGCTTTGTCATGGTGGAAGTGCAACAAAGCTCGTCGCTATTTTTCGGCGGCATGGCGGGCAGCCGGATGCCGATCACGGTGGCGCACGGCGAAGGCCGCGTAGAATTCCCCGGCAGTCAGCCACAATCCGCGCAACGAATCGCCGATCTGGTCACGTTGCGCTATGTGGATCATTACGGCCAAACGACGGAAAATTACCCGTACAATCCTAACGGATCGTTGCAGGGAATTACCGGATTGACCACGCCGGACGGGCGTTTCAACGTATTGATGCCGCACCCGGAACGGGTATTTCGCGTCACGCAGCATTCGTGGCATCCCGACACACGATCCGCTTTAGCGCAAGATGGCCCTTGGATGCGCCTGTTCAGAAATGCGCGCAAATGGGTAGGATAAACGCATCAATTAACCGATCAAAAGAACAAACAACATGAAGAATCTAAAAATAAACCGATGCAGCCGCTTAATGAGTCTGGCCGTTATACTGCTGAGTCTGGCGACACACGCCGGTGCGGTCATCACACCGGCCAAAAAACCGGTACCGGACAATTGCGTACCGCTCGGCCAATGGATCGTTCCGGGTTCCGGCCAGGCCGCGCAACACGATGTCATCGCTCGCGCCGCCAAATCATCGGTGGTATTGCTGGGCGAAACGCACGTCAACGCCGACCATCACCGCTGGCAATTGCAAACCCTGACGGCTTTGCACGCGCAACGTCCAGATATGGTGATCGGCTTCGAGATGTTCCCGCGCCGCGTGCAGCCCGCACTGGATAAATGGATCGCCGGTGAATTGAGCGAAAAAGAATTCCTGCGCGCAGCGGATTGGGATCATGTGTGGAATACTGACGCCAATTTGTATCTGCCGCTGTTTCACTTCGCACGCATGAACCGTATTCCGATGCTGGCGTTGAATATCGAAACCAAGCTGAGGCGCCAGATCGCCGAAAAAGGATTTTACGGCGTACCGGAGGAAGAACGCGAAGGATTGACGCATCCGGCCGAACCAAGCCAGGCTTATATAGATTATTTACTGCCGGTTTATGAACAGCACGACCGCAAGGATAAAAAAACAGGCGAAATCACACAAGACGATCCGGATTTCCGCCGCTTCATCGGCGGACAGCAGTTATGGGATCGTGCCATGGCGCAAATCTTGCATCAAGCGACCGTTCAAACCGAAGCTGCCGGGAAACCGCTGGTTGTCGGCGTGATGGGCTCTGGACATGTGCTGCACGGTTTCGGCGTTACACATCAATTGCATGACTTGGGCATCAAGCAAGTCACCGGATTATTGCCATGGGACAGCGGCAGATCGTGCAAGCACTTGGTCGCCGGTGTCGCCGATGCGGTGTTCGGCGTTCTGCCGCATGTTGCGGAATTGCAGCGACCGCAGTTCCAGCGCCTGGGCATTCGCTACGAAATGGGGCGCGGCGGTGCCGTGATCCTGCAAGTTGAAAAAAACAGCGTTGCGGAGGCCGCACAATTGATGGATTCCGACGTGATTCTCGAAATGGCGGGCATAGCGATCAAAGTAACCGAAGACGTGATCAACGTGGTCAAACGTCAGGCGCCGGGAACGTGGTTGCCGATCAAAATCAAACGTGACGATCTTGAAATGCAAATCGTCGCCAAATTTCCGCCGCTGAAACATTAATCTCATTTGCTTAAACCATGACGATTTCCGACTATCTTCGAAATTGCTTGCTGTTCTTTTTCGTTTTCCTGTTAGCGCAGTCGGCATCGGCCAGACCGGTGCCGTTCAAACTGAATGAAGTTGATTACGACATCACGATCAAAATCGATCCGGTTACCCGCACGCTCGAAGGAAAAACCGTTGTCACCGTCAATATGCCGCGCGAATTGCAATTGCGGCTCGGCTCCGGTTTTGAAGTCACGCAAGCGGTTTTTAACGATGGCCCAATGGGCATCGGACGTGAACGGAACGATCAAGCGCATGTCTGGAACATCCCGTTTACTTTCCGTCAGTTCATTCAATTCGCGATTCATTGGCGCGGCACACTGGCGCCGCTGGATACTTCGCTCGATCATCGGCAAACGCTGGGGAAACCGGTCGCCGTCAGCGGCGAAGCCGGTACATTTTTACCGGACGGCTCCGATTGGTATCCGCGTGTGACAGGGCAATTTGCGCGCTATAAAGTGACTATCGAATTACCGCCCGGCCAGAAAGGCTTAGTGGCGGGACATTTGGTCGAAGAACAGGATTCTGCGCAAGGTTATCGCGCATCGTTTGAGTTTTCGCATCCGGCCGAAGGCATCGATTTGATGGCGGGACCGTATATCGTCGATACGCAAACGCACGCCAACATCAAACAACGCCCGATTCGATTGCGCACCTATTTTCATCCGCAAATCGGCGATCTATCCAAAGATTATCTCGATGCAACAAAACATTATCTTGATATGTACGAATCGCTGATCGGCGAATATCCGCATAGCGAATTCAGCATCGTTTCCAGCCCGACCCCAACCGGATTCGGCATGCCGACGCTGACGTACCTCGGTATCGATGTGCTAAAACTGCCGTTCATTCGCGAGACTTCGCTGGGTCACGAAGTACTGCATAACTGGTGGGGCAATGGAATTTACCCGGATTACCGCAGCGGCAACTGGTCGGAAGGATTGACCACATTCATGGCCGATTATGCATACAAAGAACGCGAAGGCGACGAAGCCGCTCGCGACATGCGCCTCGGCTGGCTGCGCGATTTCGCCGCGCTGCAACCAGGACAGGATCAACCGTTGACCGCGTTCACATCACGCACGCACGGTGCATCCAAGATCGTCGGTTACAACAAATCGGCGATGTTTTTTTTCATGTTGCGCGACCAATTGGGCGAAACCGTTTTTCAGCGCAGCCTGCAAGGACTATGGGCCACACGGCGCTTTAAAACCGCTTCCTGGCAAGATATTCAAAACATGTTCGAGATCGTTTCGGGGCAGTCGTTGGAACCGTTCTTCTCGCAATGGCTGAACCGCAGCGGCGCTCCGGCTATCGCCATTGAATCGGCATCGGCTGCTGTATCCGATGCCGGTTACACATTGACGATCGCGTTGCAACAATCCGCACCGGCATACCAATTGCGCGTTCCAGTTGCGGTCGAAACCGCACAAGGCATGCAAACCCATGTGCTCGATCTACAGCAAGAACGACAAACTTTTACGCTGACGCTGACGGCAAAGCCGCAATTGATCACGCTCGATCCCGATCTGCGTCTGTTCCGCCGATTGGCACCTGGCGGAGCGCCACCGATCCTGCGCGAAATCATGGTAAATAGCGCTACGCAAACGCTAGTATTATCGACGCAAACCGAAGTTCGCAGCATCGCCGAAGCACTTGCCGGAAAGCTGCAAGACCGCACCCCGCACATCGTCGCCACAAACGATCTGTCATCCGCAGCGCCCGCGCTGATTGTCGGCTTGCAATCGGAAATCGATGCATGGCTTGCTGCCCGGCAACTCCCGTCCGTACCCGGTGAAATCGGCAACAAAGGTACCGCGCAAGTATGGACTTTGACCCAAGATGGCAGCGCATCGATTGCGATTATCGCGGCCAAAGACGCTGCCGCCCTGGAAGCCTTGATCCGCCCACTGCCGCATTACGGACGGCAAAGCTACCTGGCATTTGACGGGCGGCAAGTCATCGAAAAAGGAACTTGGCCGGTGCAAGCGCAAAAATTGGCCATCGAGTAATGCCTCAACTGTCATTAGCCAGATTTCACTATTAATCATTCAATTACATTGTGTTATCAAAATATTCCGTAATAAATAGCGTATCTCCCTAAAGTTTAAAGCGCCATGGCCGATAAACCTAACGCTGTAAATGTAACCAAAGCTTTTTATTAGCACCACGATATTTAACAATATTTTGTGCCGCGTCATTCGCTTCATTGGGCATGCAATCCGCGTTAGCCGAATCCGTCGCCGTTGACGGAAGCGCCATTTTTATTCTGGATAACAGCGTTATCGGATCGCAAGTCGTCGTAAAAAATTTAACCGGCGGTACCGCGAACACATGCTTGTCGACCACCGGTTCGGATTTATTAAACCTTGATGCCGGGATCACAGCCACGGATATTGTCATCAAAAACGGCACTGCAGTAATTACAACGTACAACAGCACCACTAAAGCAACGGATGTTAAATTAGTCAATGTAGCAAGCTGCCCAGTCGGTACGACGAGCACAGGAACTACCGGTGGGACCAGCACTACCGGCGGTACAGGCAGCACCGGCACTACCGGAGCAACCGATCTCAGCGAATGCTATGCAACGCTCGAAGGCGACAAGCTTCACGTGCCTTGCTTTAACTTAAACGGCGAGATTATCAGCATTGAACTGGGACAACGCGGCAAATCGATGAATTTCGAATACGAATCTTACAAGCCGAAGAAAGATCATCACAAAAAAGATGACCACGATAAAAAAGACGATTAATCGGACAAATTAATCGATCGCATATCCCGTTCTATAAACGATGGCCATAAAATTGACGTTCAACCGATTTTATGGCCATCGCCATATTTAACAAACCGCTTACTTTTCTCGCAAGCGCCAAAAGCGCGAAATCGCCCTAACAATCCGCTCATCCGTTTTGCAATCTCAGCCATAAGGCTTATTGTATAATTCCGTTCCAACCTTTTTATTGACGATTGTGCCGGATTTCAGTATCAAAATACCCATGACGCACCGATCCATTTCGATGGCTTTGCCGCGATGAGCGCTGCACATCCGCTGGTATGGCATTCCGCACTAACATCGGTATCGCATCGCCAACGCATTTGGTTGCAAGACCGCGGATCGCTGACGCGCCGCATTCAGGATCGATGCTCGCATTTTCACGTAAAACGGGTATTTCAATCGCTCAGTCGTGTGTACGGCGACGAACTGGACGCAATGGGGTTGCGCGTCAACGAGTTGGCGTTGGTACGGGAGGTATATTTGTATTGCGGCGATACGCCGGTGGTATTTGCGCATTCCGTCGTGGCGCATAAGAATTTGCGCGGCGCATGGCGCAGTTTGACCGGATTAGGCAATAAGTCGCTGGGAACGGTGTTGTTCAGCAATCCCAAAATCCAACGTACGCCGCTGGTATTCAAAAAAATCGGCTGCGGACATTTTTTGTATGACCGCGCATGCTCGCGCTTGCCAAAAAAACCCGCCAATTTGTGGGCGCGCCGATCGCTGTTTACACTGCACGGCCAATCGATTTTGGTGACTGAGGTGTTTTTACCGGCTATCCTGGATTTACCGCTATGAGCATAACCGAACGAATTCAAACTTACGCGCAATTGATGCGGCTCGACAAACCGATCGGCATTTTGCTATTGCTATGGCCGATGCTGTGGGGGCTTTGGTTTGCCGCGCAAGGATTGCCGGATTGGCATATTTTGCTCATTTTTGTGCTAGGCACCGTGCTGATGCGCTCGGCGGGTTGCGTCATCAACGACTTCGCCGACCGCAATATCGACCCGCATGTCGAGCGCACCAAAAACCGACCAATGGCCGCAGGAAGGGTCAGTAAGAAAGAAGCATTGCTGCTCGCGACGGGTTTAAGTTTGATTGCATTCTTATTGATTCAGCCGCTCAATCAATTGACGATTTTGCTGTCAGTACCCGCGCTGTTTCTGGCGGGCACGTATCCGTTCACCAAACGCTTCTTCGCCATGCCGCAAGCTTATCTGGGCATTGCGTTCAGCTTCGGCATCCCGATGGCGTTTGCCGCACAAACCGATAGTCTGCCGCCGGTCATTTGGACTTTGATGCTCGCCAATCTGTTTTGGGTGATCGCGTACGACACAGCGTACGCGATCGTCGACAAGCCCGATGATTTGAAGATCGGCATCAAAACATCGGCGATTACACTCGGACGTTTCGATATAGCAGGCGTGATGGCGTGCCATGCGTGTTTCATCTCGATCATGGCGGCAATCGGGCAATTGCAGCACATGAGTGCAGCGTATTACGCCGGATTGGCGGCAGCCACCGCGTTGATCGGCTATCAATACACGCTGATCCGCAACCGCGACCGGGCGTTGTGCTTCAAGGCGTTTCTACACAACAACTGGGTGGGGATGGCCGTGTTCGCCGGTATTGCGCTCGATTTTCTAATTTTTCCGCATTGAGGATGCCGCATGCACTATAAAGACCTGCGCGATTTTATCGCGCAACTGGAAGCGATGGGCGAGTTGAAGCGTATTCGCACCGAAGTTGATCCCGTGCTGGAAATGACGGAAATCTGCGACCGTATCTTGAAAGCGCAGGGCCCGGCAATCCTATTCGAACACCCCAAAGGCCATACCATGCCGGTACTGGGAAATCTGTTCGGTACACCGAAGCGGGTCGCACTCGGCATGGGACAGGAATCGGTTGCGGCATTGCGCGAAGTCGGCAAATTATTGGCCTACCTCAAGGAACCCGATCCGCCGAAAGGCTTGAAAGATGCCTGGGATAAGTTTCCGCTGCTGAAGCAAGTTTTGAACATGGCACCGAAAGTATTAAGCAGCGCGCCATGCCAAGAAATCGTGTGGGAAGGCAGTGACGTCGATTTGAGCCGGATACCGATTCAGACGTGCTGGCCGGGTGATATCGCGCCACTGATTACCTGGGGTTTGACGGTCACGCGCGGACCGAACAAAACCCGCCAGAATCTGGGCATCTATCGCCAGCAGGTCATTGCGCCGAATAAAGTCATCATGCGCTGGCTAGCGCATCGCGGCGGCGCGCTGGATTTTCGCGAATTCGGTTTGCGCAATCCGGGCGAGCCATATCCGCTGGCGGTTGCATTGGGTGCCGATCCGGCGACGATACTCGGCGCGGTGACGCCGGTACCGGACACATTGAGCGAATATCAGTTTGCCGGTTTGCTGCGCGGTGCTAAAACCGAAGTGGTGAAGTGCATCGGTAACGATCTGCAAGTACCTGCTGGTGCGGAAATCGTGCTCGAGGGTGCCATCCACCCAGGAGAGACCGCACTGGAAGGCCCATACGGCGACCACACCGGCTATTACAACGAACAGGAAACGTTTCCGGTGTTTACCATCGACCGCATCACGATGCGGCGCAACCCGATTTACCATTCCACCTATACCGGAAAACCACCCGACGAACCAGCGATTCTCGGCGTGGCACTGAACGAAGTGTTCGTACCCCTGTTGCAAAAGCAATTTCCGGAAATCACCGACTTTTATCTGCCGCCGGAAGGTTGCTCGTACCGCATGGCGGTAGTCAGCATGAAAAAACAATACGCCGGGCACAGTAAGCGCGTCATGTTCGGCGTTTGGAGCTTTTTGCGCCAATTCATGTATACCAAATTCATCATCGTCACCGACGACGACATCAACGTGCGCGACTGGAAGGAAGTCATCTGGGCGGTTACCACCCGGGTCGATCCGGTACGCGACACGCTATTGGTCGAAAACACACCCATCGATTACCTCGATTTCGCCAGTCCGGTTTCCGGGCTTGGCGGCAAGATGGGCCTGGATGCAACCAACAAATTTCCCGGCGAAACCAATCGCGAATGGGGAACACCGATCGCAATGGATGAAGCCGTTAAAAAACGCGTCGACGCGATGTGGAGCGAATTGGGAATTTCATAACGCTTTATTGTGAAATTGGCCATCGCCGCTTTCGTTCTGGGAGCGATCCTACTGCAGCAGCAAGCGGAACTGCCCGGTGGCTGGTGGGGTTGGGCATGGCTGTTGATGGCGTTGCTCTGTGCCGGGCTGTTGCGATTTACACCGAATCGCAACCGACTCACCCGCGTCGCGCTGTGGTGCTTTTTTGTACTAACCGGTTTCCTCTGGACAGCCATCCATGCGCATTGGCGCTTGGCTGACGAATTGCCGCTGGACTGGCAGCGCCGCGATATTCAAATTACCGGCGTCATAGCGAGCATTCCCCAACGCACGGATCGTGGCATCCGGTTTCATATGGACGTAGAACGCGCTAACACCAATGGCGCAACCGTACCGAAACGAATCGCCATCTCGTGGTATCTCGAACGCACCACGGAGAATCATCCTTCGGCATCGCCGGTCGTTCACGCCGGCGAGCGTTGGCAACTGACCGTGTGTCTCAGGCAACCGCGCGGAAACGCTAATCCGCACGGTTTCGATTATGAGATTTGGGCGCTGGAACGCAATATCCGCGCAACGGGCTATGTTCGTCCGTCTTTGGACAATCGGCGCTTGAATGCTTCGGTGAATCATCCCGCTTATTGGATCGAGCACCTGCGCGAACAAATACAGCAGAAATTTTCAGAGAACCTTCCCGATCATGCCTACACCGGCATATTGCAAGCGCTAGCTACCGGCGACCAGCAAGCGATTGCGCGCGATCAATGGCAAACCTTCACTCGCACTGGAACCAACCATTTGATGGCCATTTCCGGGTTGCATATCACGATGGTGGCAAGTCTGGCATTTGCGCTCATGTATGGACTATGGCGGCGCAGCGCCTTCTTGTCGTTACGCCTGCCGGCACGCCGCGCAGCGGCGGTTGCCGGCCTGATAGCCGCCCTCGGTTATGCCGTACTGTCGGGTTTCGCAATCCCGGCACAACGGGCTTTTTATATGCTCGCCGTGGTGGCAATTGCGCTGTGGTACGGACGGCAAATATCGGCATCAACCGTGCTGGCTTTGGCATTGCTCGCTGTCGTGCTGATAGACCCATGGGCGGTTATCGCCCCCGGTTTCTGGCTTTCGTTCGGTGCAATTGCCATTATTATGCTGGTTACCACCGGGCGCACCGGAAAAATACACGGATTATCCGGCTGGCTGCGGGTGCAGTGGGCGATCACGCTGGGATTGATTCCGCTATTGCTGGCTTTGTTTCAACAAGTATCGCTGGTATCGCCGCTCGCCAACGCGATTGCCATTCCCGCAGTAAGCCTCGTCGTGGTGCCGCTCACCTTGCTGGCGGCGATTCCTGTTTTCGATGTTGTGCTGCCGCTCGCGCATGAAGCAATCGGCATCGTGATGACCGTTCTGCAACAACTGAGCGATTCGCCGCATGCCGTATGGCAGCAACATGCACCGCCGTTATGGACGATCCTTGTGGCACTGCCCGGGATTGTTTGGATGCTGCTGCCCGGCGGCTTGGGCACCGGTTTTTTCAGCGGATTTCCGGCGCGATGGCTGGGATTGGTGGCGATGCTGCCGATGTTTCTGGTGCTGCCGCCCAAACCCGATACCGGAGAACTATGGCTGACGGTCTTGGATGTGGGGCAAGGATTGGCTGTGGTGGCGCAAACAAAACATCATGCGTTGCTGTTCGATACCGGTCCGGCATTCGGCGAAACCGACAGCGGCAGCCGAATCATCGTACCTTTCCTGCGCGGGGAAGGCATCCGGCACATTGACCGCATGATCGTGTCGCACGCCGACTCCGATCATAGCGGCGGCGCATTGTCGATACTGCAAGCCGTCACTGTCGAACAATTGCTATCGTCGCTGGACGAGCGGCACGCAATCCCGCAAGCAATCGCCGATCGGCAAAAATGCCATGCGGGCCAGCAATGGACATGGGACGGCGTGCAGTTTGAAATGCTGCACCCGCTGCCGGACGATTATTCGCATCCGAGGCGACAGCCCAACGTCAACAATTGCGTGCTAAAAATCACCACGTCGCATGGCAGCGTATTG
>JALRCN010000111.1 GCA_023257295.1 Nitrosomonas sp.
CGAGAGTGTTGGTGGTCTTTGATACCGCGATTCGTTGGCTGAAAGCGAATCGCTTTGATGTCAGTTACGTGAGAAATATTACCGATATTGACGATAAGATCATCAAGCGTGCACAGGAAAACAACGAATCGATCGAAGCACTGACCGATCGTTTTATTCGAGCGATGAATGAAGATGCTGCGGCATTGGGTGTTGTGACACCTGATTTTGAGCCGCGTGCGACTGGCTATGTCGCTGAAATGATCGCAATGATTCAAACCTTGGTGGAAAAAGATCTAGCCTATCAAGCACGCAATGGCGATGTTTATTATTCGGTGCATGATTTTCCAGGTTATGGGAAGTTATCTGGAAAATCCCTCAGTGATTTGCGAGCGGGTGAGCGCGTTGATATCGATTCCAATAAAAAAGATCCGCTCGATTTTGTATTATGGAAATCGACTAAGCCGGGTGAACCGTTTTGGGAGTCGCCGTGGGGGAGGGGACGTCCGGGATGGCATATCGAATGCTCGGCGATGAGCGAGCAACTTCTCGGTGTTCACTTTGATATTCACGGCGGCGGTCAGGATTTGCAATTTCCGCATCATGAAAATGAAATTGCACAAAGCGAGGGAGCACACGATCATCCTTTTGTTAATTATTGGATGCATAATGGATTCGTTCGCGTGGACAATGAAAAAATGTCCAAATCGCTGGGGAATTTTTTCACCGTGCGCGAAATACTGAAACTTTATCAACCCGAGGTCGTGCGGTTTTTTATTTTACGTGCGCATTACCGCAGCCCGCTCAATTATTCGGATCAGCATCTCAAAGATGCCAAACTTGCATTGGATCGTTTATATATCGCTTTAAAAGAAATGGGAACTATCGATATCGATAGCACAGGCACCGATTGGAGTAATTCGTATGCACAGAAATTTAAAGCGGCCATGGACGATGACTTTAATACACCGGATGCAATTGCGGTATTGTTCGAATTGACCAGCGATATTAATAAGACCAATTCCAAGGAAAACGCGGGATTGCTGAAAGCGCTGGCCGGTTTGTTAGGTCTGCTGCAACAAAATCCGCAAGATTATCTGCAAAATGCAACAGCTACCGATTCATCCGATTGGTTGACTGCCGATGCAATCGAACAATTGATTCGGCAGCGCATTCAGGCGAGACAGGAAAAACGCTATGCCGACGCCGATGCCATTCGCAAAAACTTACAAGATCAAGGCATCGTTTTAGAAGATGGGCCGCAAGGAACGACGTGGCGGCGCATATAAGCATTTCAAATTTTCCACAAGTATAAGGTTGAGTTGGAAAAATCGTTCAGTTTGATGCTTTGGTGCGGTGGTACACCCGGAATAATGAACGTATTGCTGATTAACAAGCTGCCGGGGCGCATCTCTCTTTTGGCTTTTTGCCACAGCAATGTCATTGGAACAGGCGATAAATAAGCATAAACAACATCGTATTGTGAGAAATCCTGCTTCCAAAAATTACCCCAGCGCATGACACAATTGGGATTAAATAGGCTTCGCAGCTTGCCGATTATGAAAGGCATGGGCGCCGATTCAACACCGCAAAATAAGCCATTTTTGCAAGTCTGCGCCAAATGTGTCAAAAAACCGCCGCAACCGCTGCCTAGATCTATAAATGAAAACTGTTCTTGTTTGGGTAATAACGATTCGAGCGCTTGATTGGCTTTTATGCTCGAAAGATACAGAGGAACTTGTGTCTTAAAGCTTTTGCCGTATATCGATAATAATCCGATGAATCCTGCCAAATACCAAGCGGGAGAAATATCCAAAGTCAGCGCGATTATGATCAATGGCGCAAACGCCAGGTGTATCAGAATCCACCAAAACGGCATTCGGGTCGCATGGCTGACAATTCCGGCCATGACCCCTTGTACGATACTCCATTCAAACAAACTTAATGTAAAAGCAGTTTGCGCCACTGCTAGAACGCCGGTAAGCGTCAAAGCCATCGCTTGAATTAACAGGGCAATCAATCCAGGGTGTTTTGGCATAATCGATGGAATAAGCTATTGCGTGAGTATGCTTTGATTCGATATCGAATGCTTGTCAGGCATCTCTTTCATATCGAAATCGATGGTGGGTTTATCGCCCATAATCGATTTCTCGGATTTTTCGTTGAGCACCACGATGCTAATCCGGCGATTGATCGGATTCAGCGGATCGGCCTTATCGTATAGCACTGCAGAGGACAAGCCGACGACTTGCAGCATTTTATTCGGATCCATCCCCCCAACAATCAATTCCCGACGCGAAGCATTGGCGCGATCAGCGGATAATTCCCAATTGCTGTACCCTTTGTCGCCGAATGGAAATGGTTTTGCGTCGGTATGCCCGGACAGACTGATTTTGTTGCTCACATCGTTTAGCATTAGACCAATTTCGCGTAAGATGGCTTTAGTGTAGGGTTGCAACTCAGCTTTTCCTAACGCGAACATCGGGCGATTTTGCTCATCGACGATTTGGATGCGCAACCCTTCCGATGTGATATCCAATAACAATTGATCGGTAAATTTTCTCAGTTGCGGATTGGCCTCAATCGCATCCTCGATCTTCTTTTTCAATACTTCAAGTCGTTCCAGTTCGGCTTT
Organism: Nitrosomonas sp.; assembly: GCA_023257295.1. Taxonomy (GTDB): domain Bacteria; phylum Pseudomonadota; class Gammaproteobacteria; order Burkholderiales; family Nitrosomonadaceae; genus Nitrosomonas. The sequence goes on from JALRCN010000111.1 coordinate 2,615, forward strand.
TTCTTTAATGATTCTGATCGATTTGTTAGTAGGGTCGTCTTTGATAATATCGCCTTTTTTAACCTGGCCTTTTTGTTGACTTGTCAAATCCGTTCCGCCGCCTTTGATTACACTGTTTCTATCCCCGACACTCGATCCACCCATAAAAGCGACTTTCAAGGGTGTTTTGAAATACTCTGAGATTCCTTCTAATTGGTTCTTACTGGTTGATCCCAGTAGCCACATCAAGAGAAAGAATGCCATCATTGCAGTAACAAAATCGGCATATGCAATTTTCCAAGCACCGCCATGATGACCGCCTGCAACTTTTTTAACACGTTTGATGACTATCGGACGTTGCGCTAAATCATCGGCCATAGACTATTCTCACAATTTAAATTAAGAATCACTTTAGTTTTGGAATGATTATTTGTTCTTGCTTTTCTTGACGTGATCTTCCATTTCGATGAAAGAAGGTCTTTCTGTTGTAAACAATACCTTGCGACCGAATTCAATAGCCAGAACCGGGGAATACCCGTTTAAATTAGCCAATAAAGTGATTTTGATGCACTCAAACATTTTGCTGGATTCATGTAAGTTATGTTCGAGCTTGGACGCGAGCGGAGAAACAAAGCCATAAGCCAATAAAATGCCAAGGAATGTTCCAACCAATGCTGCTGCAATAAGAATACCCAATTCTGCAGGAGGAAGATGCACGGATTCCATGGTATGCACAACTCCCATTACCGCAGCGACAATGCCAAACGCTGGTAAACCGTCACCCAGCTTGGCGACGGTATGGATAGGTATCTCGCCTTCCTGGTGATGTGTTTCTAACTCGCTATCCATCAGACTTTCGATTTCTAGCGAATTCAAGTTGCCGCCGACCATCAGGCGTAAATAATCGGTAAGAAATTCAGTGATATGGTGGTCGCTCAAAATACTTGGATATTTGGTGAAAATTGGACTATTTCCAGGCTCCTCAACATCTGCTTCAATCGACATCAAGCCTTCCTTGCGGATCTTGCCAAGAATTTCATAAAGCAAGGTCATTAGTTCCATGTACAATGCTTTGTTGTATTTGGAGCCTTTGAAAACAGTAGGCAATGCTTTCATGGTCGCTTTAATTGCCTTATTTGTAAGAAATCTCAGGGTTGTTTACAGAGAGGTTGATTAAAATAAGCGTTGAGTATTTCATAAGGAGTAGCATTATTCAAACCCTTATGAGGTTTG
>JALRCN010000054.1 GCA_023257295.1 Nitrosomonas sp.
AGAAAAAGAAGCTAGAGCTATTGAAGAAGCAAACAAGGTAACTCAACAGGTTTATACAGAAAATAAACCTATAACTAAAAAAGAATTACAACAAGCTCAAGGTGCTGCACAAGTAGCTATTAGTAATGAACCTGTAGGTGATACTTTTGATGCTTTAAGCTCTACTATTTCTTATAATGAACTTTCATCTAAACTTAAAAGAGAAGTTCGTGCTTTAAAAAATAAGAATCAATTAAATCAAGAAGCTGCTGATACTATTGTTAAAATGCATAGAAATGAGTTAGCTGAAAAGGTAGCTAAAAAAGTTAACTTACCTGAAAAAGGTTTATTTGAAGAAGAATCTAAAGCAGAAAGAAAAGAAAAAGAAGCGCGTATGGAACAAGAAGGTGCTTTTGAATCTACAATCTTGCCTAAAGATATAGAACTCTCTACATTCCAAAAACAATTTGGTGAAGATAAAACTGTAGGTCAAGCATTAAAACGTTTACTCAAACAAAAGAAAAGTAAAAACTTTCCTGGTTTAAACATCCCACAAAAAATACTAGTTAACGCATTATTAAAAATACCTGGTATTGCAGAAATGAATTTTGGTGTATTTAAACACCCAGACTCAAGACGTGGTAATAAACTACAACGTTTTGAAGAAATAAGAGCAATTGTAGGCGAACGTCAAGTTCCTAAAACAACTCCTATTAAAGATGCTAGTGGTCGTGTAATTGGCGAGTCTGATGTATTCTATGAAACCGAACCTATCTATGGTGGTGAATATGACGAAAAAACAAACATTGTTAAACTATATCAAAGTAGCACTGTTAATACTTTGCTACACGAAGTTGTTCATGCTGCTACTGTAAAAGTTCTTAAGAACAACATAATTAACGGCGTAGGCGTTACTCCATTAGGTAAGAAAATTATGCGCATTTACAATGCAGCTCAAGAAGCCGCTGATACAAAAAGTAAACGCTATGGCCTTGAGAATGTATATGAATTTAATTAAAAGAATAACTTTAATTTTGAATAATAATAAAATAATTAAATATTTTTATCCCGTATTTCCTCCTGATCAAAATGTAAATGAAGTAATTTCTTGGCTAAAAAAAAGATAAATATTTTTTAAATTACCCAAACATTAAATCTGCGATACCAAAACGGTCGGCGTCAAGAACGACCATACAAGTTGCATTCGGTACATCTACACCAACTTCAATGACAGTTGTCGCGACAAGCACATCAAGTTTTCGATCACGAAACTCGCTCATCGTCTCATCTTTTTCGCTTGACGACATTCGCCCGTGCAGCAAACCGAGTTTCAAACCTTTCAACTCGGTCTTGGCAAGAAGTTTGAACGTGTCTTCGGCCGATGCAACTTGCAACTTGTCGCTTTCTTCAATCAACGGGCAAACAACAAACGCCTGCTGACCCAGAGAAATCGCCTCACGAATATCGGCCCACATTTTGGCTTCAGACTTTTCTCCAGCGACCCAAGCCGTCTCAATTGGTGTTCGCCCTGGTGGCATTTCGTCGTAGACGAAGGTCAACACGTTGGTGGCGTAATCCTTGCCGCGAAAATCCCGATTGAGTTCCTGTCCTTCCGCCGCATCCACCAAACGCAAAACAATTTCAGCGGGCTGCATCAATGTCGCTTTGACCCAGCAGCGAAACTGCGGCCGTGTCGGCACATCCTTGCATGCTGTCGCATATTGCACTGTCAATTTAAACGACTTGCCCGTATCCAAGGTTAATCAAGATTCTCGCTGTTGCTTGTCGTGCTGCTCGTACGCGTGCACAATGCGTTGCACCAACGGGTGCCTGACCACATCTTCTGACAGAAAATGCGTGAAGGCAATGCCGCGAATCTCTTTCAGTACTTGCCGCGCTTCCACCAGGCCGCTTTTCTGGTGCTTCGGCAAATCAATTTGCGTCACATCGCCGGTAATGACCGCTTTTGAACCCAATCCCATGCGCGTCAGAAACATTTTCATTTGTTCCGGCGTGGTATTTTGCGCTTCGTCGAGAATGATGAACGATTGATTCAGCGTGCGTCCGCGCATAAAAGCGAGCGGTGCGATTTCTATGGCATTGCGTTCGAATTGTTTGCTGGTTTTATCGAAACCCATTAGGTCGTATAGCGCATCGTACAAAGGACGCAGATAGGGATCGACTTTCTGCGTCATGTCGCCGGGCAAAAAACCCAAGCGCTCGCCTGCTTCCACCGCCGGACGAACAAGAATCAGGCGTGATACCAGTCCGCGCTCCAATGCATCGACCGCGCTAGCTACCGCCAGATAGGTTTTTCCGGTACCGGCTGGGCCGATGGCGAAGGTGATGTCGTGTTCTTGAATTTGCTGCAAATATTGAATCTGGCGCGGCGTGCGACCATATAAATTACTGCGGCGCGTCAGTAGCGCGGGGGCTGCCGGTTGTTTGATAATTGGCTCGCTGCCTTGATTGTCGCGATCCGACGAACGATGCGGATTTAAAGCTTCGATCAAGCCAAGCTGAATTTGCTCAAGACTGAGGTGATGTTGAGATTGATCGTAAAAACCGCGCAACACCTGCGCGGCCAGTTCGGTTTGATCTGCTTTTCCGGATAAACTGAAATGCTCGCCTCGGCGGGAAATCGTCACATCCAAAGCAGTTTCAACCTGCTTCAGATTTTCATCCAGCGCGCCGCACAAATTGGCAAGGCGCTGATTATCGGCTGGGGTAAAGGAAATTTCTAGCGGTGCGGGCTTCAATGTCAAAAGTCGTTATTACGATAACGCGATTGTCGCAGCGGGCGAATCACTTTGCAAGCAAAACACGGTTTATTCAACGAGTTCGCCGCGCAAAGAATGCGATCTTGCTTCGGTGATGCGCACATTGATAAAACGACCGGCCAACCCGGCACCGCCCGCCAGATTGACGACGCGATTGTTATCCGTACGACCGCTTAATTCTTCTGCGCTCTTTTTCGATGCGCCTTCCAGCAATACGCGCTGAACCGATCCGATCATTTGCTGACTGATTTTACGCGATTGCAGCCCGAGTTGCGCTTGCAAACGATGCAGGCGATCCAGTTTTTCCTCTTGCGGCGTATCGTCGGGCAAATCGGCTGCCGGCGTACCGGGGCGCGCGCTGTAGACGAAACTATAGGAATCGTCGAAGTTCATTTCCTCCACCAGTTTCATCGTTGCCTGGAAATCGGCCTCGGTTTCGCCAGGGAAACCGACAATGAAATCCGACGACAGCGAAATATCCGGACGAATCGCGCGCAATTTGCGGATGATCGATTTGTATTCCAGTACGCTGTAACCGCGCTTCATTGCCGCCAAAACCCGGTCGGAACCGGATTGCACCGGCAAATGCAAGTGATTGACCAGTTTTGGCAATTGCGCGTAAGCCTGAATCAACCGCGTAGTAAATTCCTTCGGGTGCGACGTGGTATAGCGGATGCGCTCTATGCCTGGGATTTCGTGCAAGTATTCCAGTAGCAATGCAAAATCGGCAATCTCGCCGTCGCTCATGACACCCAGGTAGGCATTGACATTCTGACCCAGCAAGGTGATTTCCTTGATGCCCTGATCCGCCAGTACGGCGATTTCGGTCAACACGTCTTCCAGCGGTCGAGAGACCTCCTCGCCGCGTGTATACGGAACCACGCAGAAACTGCAATATTTGCTACATCCTTCCATAATCGAAACGAAAGCGGTTACGCCTTCGGTGCGTGCGGGCGGCAAGTGATCGAATTTTTCGATTTCCGGAAATGAAATGTCCACTTGCGAACGACCGGTGGCTTTGCGCGTTTCAATCAATTGCGGCAACCGGTGCAGCGTTTGCGGTCCGAACACTACATCGACAAACGGTGCGCGGCTGACAATCGCTTTGCCTTCCTGGCTGGCCACGCAACCGCCGACACCGATCAGCAAGTTGGGATTGCTTTCCTTCAGATGCCGCACCCGACCCAAATCGTGAAACACTTTCTCTTGCGCTTTCTCGCGCACCGAACAGGTGTTGAACAAAATCACATCAGCTTGCGCCGGATCGTCGGTAGATTCCATGCCATAAGCCGTATGTAGCACGTCCGCCATTTTCTCCGAGTCGTACTCGTTCATCTGGCAGCCGAATGTTTTGATATAAAGCTTGTTACTCACAAATTTTCCAGCGCTATTCTAAAAAAATAAAAAACGTTTTTGCGGTTTCGGGATTTGCTGTCCTTCGCTTTCCGCTTCTTTAACCTCATCCGGCGTCAGAATCCAGACCCGATGCAGATTGCCCATGATATCCAGTTGGTAGCGAACCAAGCCGATGTAGTTTGCCGTACTCGGCAGAATAATCAGATTATCGACCCCTCGGATCTGCCCGCCGGCCCCCATGATCATTTGCTGACCATTAATGGTGAATTGCGGAAAATTAACAGCCGTCAGATTACCCAGTTGACTGTCGATAGGAAATTTCCGAGTCTGCTGGCCAAGCGCAAAATCCGGGCAAAAGGCTACAAGCATAACCAATAACAATGGCATTGCTTGCGTTTTCTTCATTAATAACTTGGGTAATAAACAGAACAATCGCAATAGCCAAGGGGGTTGAGAGTCGAGATACTGCGTCTCCGAAGGCCTTATGATACGCTAAAGCGAAATTCAGTATCAATGGTTTTAACAGGCCAGTGAAACGTCGTTGAGGCAGTCGATGAAAGGCGGATGGAGCGCAGGAAATGAGACATATCATAGCGATAGGCAAATTTTCGAGCACCGCCCAATGCGGCGGTAGCGTGAATAGTTTTCAACGGACTGTCAAAGCCTTTCAAAAACAGCTGCGATCCCTTGTCCCCCGCCGATGCACATCGTAACAAGCGCATACCTTCCGTCGCGGCGATGCAGTTCATAGAGCGCTTTAACCGTCAGGATGCTGCCGGTTGCGCCGATTGGGTGCCCCAGCGCTACAGCGCCGCCGTTCGGATTGGTTTTTGCCGGATCGAATTGCAATGCTTTTGCCACTGCACAAGCTTGTGCAGCAAATGCCTCGTTGGATTCGATCACATCGATATCATCCATTTTAAGATTGGCGCGTTGCAGTGCATTTTGCACCGCAGGTACTGGCCCCATGCCCATCAATCTGGGATCGACACCGGCGTGGCCATAAGCAACCAGCCGCGCCATCGGTTGTAAATTGCGTTTCCGTGCGGCATCGCTTTCCATCAACACCAACGCAGCCGCACCGTCGCTGATTGCCGAGGCGTTGCCCGCCGTCACCGTGCCGTCTTGCTGAAAGACCGGACGCAATTTGGCCAGTACTATCGCACTGGTATCTTGCCGTGGATGCTCGTCAGTATCGACAATGACGGTTTCTTTTTTGCTGCGTATTTCGACCGGTAGAATCTGTGTTTTAAAATAACCGTGTTGGATCGCGTACACCGCCCGGCGGTGGCTTTCCACTGCAAACGCATCCTGCTCGTCGCGACCGATTCGATATTTAGTCGCGATATTCTCGGCAGTGACACCCATGTGCACTTGATCGAATGGATCGGTCAGTGCGCCGACCATCATATCGACCGTGCCGCCATCATTCATACGCTGCCCCCAGCGAAGCGCCGGTAACAAATAACCGCCGCGGCTCATCGATTCCGCGCCACCGGCGACGGCGGCATCGGTATCGCCCAGCAAAATGCTTTGGCTCGCGGAAATAATCGCTTGCAAACCGCTGCCGCATAACCGATTTACCGCCAATGCCGAAGTATGTTGCGGCAATCCGCCCTGGATGCACGCCACGCGCGCCAAATACATATCGCGCGCTTCGCCGTGAATGACATTGCCAAAGACCAAATGCCCGACTTCCTCGGGATCGATTTTTGCACGCGCTACCGCTTCGCGTACCACGCTGGCGGCCAAATCGGACGGGGCGGCTTGCTTCAGCGCACCGCCATAATCACCGATTGCCGTGCGTACGCCGCTTAAGATGACCACTTCTTTCATGTCTTTCCTTTATTTTCTCTGCGCCTCTTTGCGCTGAGTTTGACGAAATGCTCGGTTTTCCGTATAAGATGCTATACACAAAATTCTGCTAAGTGCAATGAAATTATCTCCGCATAAATGGTTGTTGGTCTTTCTCATGCTGTGGCTGCCGCTGCAAGGTGCGGTCGCCGCCGCTTTGTCCGTTTGTGTGCAGGAGAGTCGCAATCATCATGCCGAGCATGCTTTGCAAACGAATGACGGTCATCATCATGACGATTGTCATAAGCAAACCGCTGAAGATTCAAATCGGCATGTGCTGGCCAGCTTGCCGTGCGATGATGCTTCTTGCGATGCCTACAGTAATGCGCCGATTTTGTTGGAGCGCATGGCAGCAATCGTCATCGGTAATTCTTCCAAGGTCATTTCCTATATTTTCGGTTTTGTTTCCTTTATTCCAGAACAGCCGCAACACCCGCCTCTAACCGCTTAATCCAGATTGCTCGCGCGTAAGCGTAAGTAGGGTTTTAGCACACGCTAAAACCCTACGTAATAATCTGCCGATGGCTTTTGCCACGGTGGTATCGTTGATTATGGTTTGGAGGCATGATGTCTTTAATATTCATTGTTCAAATCCGATCGAGCTTGACGAGGTGGCTCCGATGAGTCGCGCGGCTGTGATCGCGGTGGTGTGGGCGGTCACCGCGATAACCGCGCAAGCTCAGGAATCCCACTCGATTGTTTTTTCAAAATCGATTGAGCGCGCGACCGAAGATGCGCTTCTGCTGCACGATACCCCGCTGTTATCCGATCTGATTGCGGAAGCGCTGGACAACAATCCCGAAATCCGTGCAGCAGCGCAGGAACGCGAAGTCGCGCAGCAGCGCATCGCCCCGGCGGGTGCGCTGGATGACCCGCAAGTCGAGATCGGCGTGTTGTATATGCCGATTGCCGCATCCCCGTTTCGTACCGAAGACATGACGATGAAAATGATCGGCTTAGCGCAAACATTGCCTTTTCCCGGCAAGCGCGATTTGCGCGAAGCAGTGGCGAGCAAGGACGCGGAAGCAATTGAGTACGGTTATCAGGAAACGGTCAACCGTATCGTGCATGACCTCAAAACCGCTTATTTCGATCAGGGGCTTACATTCGAATTGATCAAGCTGGTCGAAAAGAACAAGCAAACGCTCGAACATTTTTTGCGCATCGCGGAACAGCGTTATCAAGTCGGGCAAGGCAGCCAGGCCGATGTGTTGAAAGCGCAAACGCAAGTATCGCGTATGACGGACCGGCTGATCGACCTTGGACGCGAACAGCGCATATTCGAATCGAATTTGCTGCGCGCATTGGGGCGCGGTTTTGGCAGTCAAGCGCCTGTGCCATCGCCGGTGCAGCTTTATCACGAGCCGGCGCTGAAATTCGAGGCGCTGTATCAAGCCGCCTTGATTCAACGCCCGCGCTTGCTGGCATTGGCAAGTTTGATCGCGCGCAGCGACAAGGTGTTGGATCTGGCGAAAAAGGATTATTACCCCGATTTTACGCCGCGGGTCATGTATGGACAACGCGAAAGCCGACTGGATGGCATGGGACGTGCCGACGAAGTCAGCTTTACCGTGACCATGAACCTGCCGGTGTGGCGCAAGAGCAAGCTGGAGCCACGCGTTTCCGAAGCACTGGCGCTGCGCGATCAGGCGATGAGTCTGCACCAGGCGCAAATCAACGAAATCGTCGCCAACTTGCGGCAGCAATTGGCAATCGCCGAGCAAAGCTATAAATCGGCACAACTGTATCAATCGACCATCCTGCCGCAAGCGCGGCTGACCGTCGAATCGTCATTGGCGGCTTATAAAGTCAATCGCGTCGATTTTCTGACCTTGCTCGATAATCAAATGACCGTGTTCGATTACGAAACCAGTCTAGTGACCGCAGTCGCCATGTACCACAAATCGCTGGCCGAAATCGAACTGCTGGTCGGCAAGCGTCACGACAAGCACCGGTAAGGGAGGCCGCCATGAAATCAATCGTGAAATTATTGCTGGCTGTTTTAACGATAGCAGCCTTGCTGTTTGCCGGTTATTGGCTGGGCAGCACGCAATCGCAAAACACCGCGAGTGGTGATGCCGCACAAGCAGAGAAAAGCAGAAAAATTTTGTACTACCGTAATCCGATGGGATTGCCCGACACGTCGCCGGTACCGAAAAAAGACCCGATGGGCATGGATTATCTGCCGGTTTACCAGGGTGAGGAAGAATCCTCTGGCGATCCGGGATGGGTGAGCGTCAATCCCGATAAAGTACAAAAACTCGGGGTGCGCACCGAGGCTACGGCAATGCGCGAACTGATGCGTACGGTGCGCGCAGTGGCGACGGTGCAAACCGATGAGCGCGGGCAATTCACGCTGGTGACCAAGTTCGAAGGCTGGATACAGCGGCTGCATGTCAATACCACCGGTCAGGTGGTGAAAAAGGGCGATGCGCTGATGGATGTTTACAGCCCCGACCTGATTACCGCGCAGCAGGAATATCTGATCGCACTGAAAGGCCTGCAATCGACTGCCGAAGGTACGCCCGACGTGCGTCAGGCGATGCAGCGCCTAGTGGAAAGTGCATTGCAGCGGCTACGCAACCTGGATATTGCGGAAACCGAGATACGCCGCCTGCAACGCGAAGGTCAGGTGCAGCAATACCTGACGCTGCGCTCCAAGGCTGACGGTGTGGTGCTGGAAAAAATGGCCGTCGAAGGCCAGCGGTTCATGCCCGGCGATACCTTGTACCAGATTGCCGATTTGTCAAACGTGTGGTTGCTGGCCGATGTGTTCGAGCAGGATCTGGGCATGATCCATGCCGGGCAATCGGCCACAGTACGTGTCGATGCGTATCCTGGCAACGTGTTTAACGGCGAAGTGGCATTCATTTATCCGTCGATCACGCCGGAGACGCGCACTGCAGTGGTGCGCATCGTTTTGCCAAATCCAGATAGATTGTTGAAACCAGCGATGTACGCACGTGTCGAATTTGCCTCCTCGCATAGCAAGGACAAAGTGCTGACGGTACCGGATTCCGCCGTGCTCGATACCGGCACCCGGCGTGTGGTGCTGGTCGAACGCGGCACCGGACAGTATGAGCCGCGTACCGTCAAACTCGGTTTTCATGCCGACGGCTACGCAGAAGTGCTAGGTGGTTTGCGTCTCGGTGAAGCGGTCGTGATCAAGGCGAATTTCCTGATCGATGCGGAAAGCAATTTCAAAAGCGCACTCAGCGGCTTCGGTCACGGCAGTTTCGAATCGATCGTGCACGAGCATGATGCCGCTGGATCGCGCACCGATGAATCCACTCGTGTCACGCATCGCGGTAAAGGCGTGATCCACGCACTGGATTTTGCGCACGGTGTGGTTACGTTGGCGCACGAGCCGATTGCCAGCTTGAACTGGCCTGCGATGACGATGGACTTTCGTGTGCTCGAGCCATCGCTGTTGCAGTCATTCAAACCGGGACAGCGCATTGTTTTTGAGATGGCGGAAGAATCTGCCGGTGAGTTCGTGCTGATACATATCGAAGCCGTTGCAGCACATCACGATCACGCGAGGCATTGACCATGTTAAAAACAATTATTGCATGGTCGATCCGGCATGTGTTCCTGGTGCTGATCGGTACGGCTTTTATCATCGGCTGGGGAATTTATTCACTGTGGAAAATGCCAGTCGATGCGATCCCCGATCTGTCCGATGTGCAAGTCATCATTTATACTGAATACCCCGGTCAGGCGCCGCAAGTGGTCGAGGATCAGGTCACTTATCCGCTGACCACGGCGATGCTCGCGGTGCCTCGATCCAAGGTGGTGCGCGGCTTGTCGGCGTTCGGCGTTTCTTTCATTTACGTCATTTTCGAGGACGGCACCGATATTTATTGGGCGCGTTCGCGTGTGCTGGAATACCTGAGTTTTGCCGCCAACCAGTTGCCACGCGATGTTCGTCCTGCACTCGGGCCTGATGCGACCGGCGTCGGCTGGATTTATCAGTATGTGGTACAAGGCAAAGACCGCTCACTCGACGAATTGCGCGCGTTGCAGGACTGGTTCCTGCGCTACCAGCTCACTACTACCGAAGGCGTATCGGAAGTCGCCAGCGTCGGCGGTTTCGTCAAAACCTACCAAATCACCGTCGATCCGCGTCGCCTGCAAGCCTATAACATTCCGCTGAAACGCATCACCGAGGTCATCGCCGCCAGCAACCGCGATGTCGGCGGGCGCGTGATCGAACTGACCGAAACCGAATACATGGTGCGCGGACGCGGCTATCTGCGCGGCATCGCCGATCTGGAAAACCTGGTGGTCAACGCACACCAAGGCATGCCGGTGCTGCTGCGTGACGTTGCACGAGTCGAATTGGCGCCGAGCGAGCGGCGCGGTATTACCGAACTGAATGGCGAAGGCGAAGCGGTTTCCGGCATTGCGGTGGCGCGCTATGGCGAGAATGCACTGGACGTGATTCACAATTTCGAACAGAAACTCGACGAAATCCGCACCGGACTGCCCGACAACGTGTCGGTGGAATCGGTATACAACCGCTCAGAACTGATTCATCGCGCCATCGAAACGATGCGCGAAGTGTTCATCGAACAAATCGTCATTATCGCGCTGGTATGTGCAATCTTTCTGATGCATGCACGCAGTGCCCTGGTGGCGATCATCATGCTGCCGATCGGCGTATTGATTGCGTTCATCGCGATGACCTATCTGGGCATCAATTCCAACATTATGAGCCTGGCCGGTATCGCGCTGGCGATCGCGGAAATGACCGATGCCGCGATCGTGATGGTGGAAAACGCGCATAAACATCTGGCACGCGCCGGACCGGGGGAATCACGCGTTCGTGCCGTGATCGCCTCATGCCAGGAAGTCGGGCCGTCGCTGTTTTTCAGTCTGCTGATCATCACCGTGTCGTTTCTGCCGGTATTCGCGCTGGAAGCGCAGGAAGGTCGTATGTTCCAGCCGCTCGCGTATACCAAAACCTTTGCCATGGCAGGCGCGGCGATATTGTCGATCACACTGGTGCCGGTATTGATTTTGCTGCTGATTCGCGGGCGTATTCCGCGCGAGGAAGACAACTGGCTTGGGCGCATCATGATTCGCAGTTATCAACCATTGATCGGCTGGGTGTTGCGCTGGAAAAAATCGATTGTGGTAATCGCACTCGGCGTACTGGTCGCGACAGTTTATCCGGCGATGCGGCTGGGCAGCGAATTCATGCCAACGTTGAACGAAGGCACACTGCTGTATATGCCCGTGACCCTGCCCGGCATTTCCGTGACCAAGGCAGCAGAAACCATGCAGACGCAAAATAAAATCATCATGAGCTTTCCCGAAGTCGCTTCAGTATTTGGCAAAGCAGGCCGCGCCGATACCGCCACCGACCCGGCGCCGCTGGAGATGACCGAAACCATCATCAACCTGAAACCAGAAAGCGTCTGGCGTCCCGGCATGACCATCGACAAGCTGATCGCCGAACTCGACCAGGCGCTGCAAATCCCCGGTGTGGCGAATGCCTGGACCATGCCGATCAAGAACCGCATCGACATGCTGGCGACCGGCATCCGTACACCGGTCGGCATTAAAGTATTCGGTAACGATCTGAATCAGATCGAAACGATAGCCAAGCAGATCGAAGCGGTGGTCAAGACAGTGCCCGGCACCGCCAGCGCGTATGCGGAGCGCATCACCGGTGGTTATTACCTCGACATCGAACCCGATCGCATGGCGCTGGCACGCTACGGCCTGACTGTCGGCGATCTGCTCGACGTGGTATCGGTCGCTTTGGGTGGTGAAGTGATCACCACCACAGTCGAAGGCCGCGAGCGTTTCGATGTCGCCATCCGCTATCCGCGCGAACTGCGCAGTGACCCGCAAGCTATCGCCACGCAAGTACTGGTGCCCGCGATGGGCGGTACCATGATTCCGCTCGGACAGCTCGCCGCTGTAAAGCTGATGCAAGGCCCACCCAGCATTCGCACCGAAAACGCGTTGCTGTCGGCATATATCTTCATCGACATTCGCGACCGTGACATCGGCGGCTACATTGCCGACGCGCAACAAGCAGTGCGCAAGCAGGTGCAATTCCCGCAAGGCTATTACGCCACCTGGAGCGGGCAATTCGAATACATGCAGCGCGCCACCGAGAAACTTAGAATCGTCGTGCCGCTGACCGTGTCGTTGGTATTTTTGCTGGTGTATCTGAATTTTGGACGCTTAACTGAGACGCTGATCGTGATGCTGTCGGTGCCGTTTTCGCTGGTCGGCGGCATCTGGCTGATGTACTGGCTCGACTACAACCTGAGTATCGCCGCAGTGGTCGGTTTCATCGGCCTGATCGGCATCGCCGCCGAATCCGGCATGGTGATGCTGGCATTCATCGACCAGGCGCTGACCACCATCGCGCGACAACGCAAAGCGATGTCTGAGCAGGTAGCATTATCGGACTTGTACGACGCGGTGATTCAAGGCGCCGTATATCGCATCCGCCCAGTGATGATGACCATCGCCGGCAGTGTCATCGGCCTGCTGCCGGTGATGCTCAGCACCGGCACCGGCTCCGAAATCATGCGCCGCATCGCCGCCCCCATGGTCGGCGGCATGGTCTCGGCAACGATACTGACGCTGATTATCTTCCCGGCAGTGTATGCGGTGGTGAAGGAGATTCCGTTGCGGCGGATGGGGCGTATAAATGAATAGGGTGTCATTAAGCGCAGTGCAATGCACCATTTAGCCTGATATGGAAAATGGGAAATAGTTTGGAGCGGGGAAAGTAAACAACCGAGTCTGACCCATTGATCGTGACCCTTTAGATTCTTAATTAGAGGCACAAAATGCTTCGAAAATAACAGAAAAAATTCCAAAGTCACTTATAGAAGTTAATGGCAAGCCTTTTATACTTCATCAACTCGATTATCTTAAATCTCAAGGCATTCAAAACATTGTGCTTTGTATTGGACATTTAGGGCATATGATCGATTCGGCT
>JALRCN010000175.1 GCA_023257295.1 Nitrosomonas sp.
GATTAGAAAAATACGAATCGGCATGAATTGACCCCCTGGAGAAGATTTTCAGATAACAATGATTGTTGCGCTAAGTTTCTGAAAGAAAGATCCATAAAGCAAGTTTACCAATACCGGAAATTTCCCGTATCCAGGTGCACGAAATTGGAGGAAGGGTAGTAACCCACGCCGCCCGCTTGCAGCGACATCGCAGCCGTGCGGATGTCGGTGAGTTTGCGCCCGGGAATGCGAATGTCGATGGCTTTGCCGTGCGTATGTAGGCTGTTCTTGGCGACACCGCCGCTTTGCGATGCGAGTTGCGTGTTGGTAGCAGGGGAGCGGTAAGCGGAAATGACGTGAAATTCTTGTTGGGTGCCGAGTTTGTGTTGTATCAAGTGGAGTATGTCGAACAGATCGGTGTCGATAGCATAGCGTTCGCCGGTGCGATGGTCGCGCAGCACGTGATTGATCGTGCGCATTCCATCCGAGATATAGTGGCCATTCGCCCAGTAAACCGCTTGAGCGCGTTCACCGGTATGCAGGTTAAGGAAGCTCAATTTCTTTTCATAGGGCTTCGCGGCGGCTGCGTGCGCGGCCGATGCGGCCATTGGCAAGGATAATAACGCGCAAGCGCTCAATCCTGCCCGTAAAAAGCGGCGGCGGCCCGATTCCGGTTGTTCTTCTGATGAATGAGCTTGGTCGAACGGATTTCTGATCATCGGCTATTTTCTCCCTGAAAATGTTGCGGATGCGTGAATAATCAATACTAGCATAGCGCAGTACGCTTAAATCCCGGACATGAATATCGGGGTAAAAGTATAGCAATTTCCTTGATTCCCAGTACGGAATATATCATCGTTAACAAGCGGTTCGTTACCGGCCATCGTGCAATCCCGGAATTCCCATGCGCTGTATGCGAATAGCGTTGCTTTCCTGTTCGTAAGCAAGCAGTTTTCCTTCTTTCTGCCAGAGGCGGAATGCCAGTGCGTAGGTTAGTACGCGGATGGGATAATCGCGTGGCAGGGTTTGTAAATAGGGTTGTATGGTGGCGAAATCGGTTGCGCCGTATTGTTGCATGATGAAGCGCAAGCCACCATTTGCGGGGCCGATGTTGTAAGCCAGCAATCCCAGGAACAGGTCGTTTTTCATTTCTGCCAGATAGTGTTTAAACGTTGCAGCGGCGACAAATGCGTTGTGACGGTGGTCCTGCAGCGCCACTTTTTCGACACCGAGCTGCTTGCGGGCTTGCTCCATGGCTGTTTTGGGCACTTGCGTGATTTGAAACAGGCCGCGCCCGCCGTCGTGACTGTCTCTCGGCAGGAACGACGATTCGGTGGCGGCGAGGCCGTGCAATAGATGAACGTCGACCGCGAAAGATTGAGCGGCATCTTCAATCGCTTTTTGGTAGCTGACTGAGCGGTCGATCAGTTTTTGCAATTGCACAGCATCGTGGCGGCGGTAGTGGGCGTAGACCTGGTGGGAGATGGTCATTCTATTTGCTTCTTCTTTGCCGCCGATCAGGGTGCGGAAATTGCCGTAAGCGATCTGAAAGGAGTCTTGCGGCACAAACCATGCGGCATAAAAAACGAATGACAAAGACACTGCCGGAGCGATCAATTCGGAGTAGCAGCGCAGCTTTTGCCGCAATTTCCACCAGCCGATGAGTAAAATCGCGGCTGCCAGCACAAACCCCAGCACACCGGCGGCAAAGGGCAGCAAGTGATCCAGAAGGTGCGTGCCTGAGAACCGGGTTGCCGCATAACCCAGCAGCACGATGAGGGCGCAAACGGAAACAACCGCCAAGCCGAAGATTTCCATGACGGCGAGCAGCAGACCTCGCTGCAATCTTGCCAATCGATTGGATCGTGCCGGTTTTCTCGAATAATTCTGTCGTTTGACCGATGCCGGTTGCGCTTTGCTTTTAGGCTTTGCCTTTATCATGATGCACGCAAGGCAGTGCCTTATGTTATGTCCGTAAAGCCGATCAGCAGTTTGTTTTTCAGGCTCTTGAGTTCATCGCGGTATTGCGCGGCTTGTTCGAATTCCAAATTCTTGGCGGCGGTCAGCATTTTCTTTTCGATGCGCTGAATTTCCTTGGCAAGCTGCGTTTCGCTCATGGCGTTATAACGCGCTTGCTCTTGTGCCGCTTTGCGGTTCTGCTGCGCGGATTCGTGGTCGTATACTCCGTCGATCAAGTCTTTGATG
This sequence comes from Nitrosomonas sp., assembly GCA_023257295.1. Taxonomy (GTDB): domain Bacteria; phylum Pseudomonadota; class Gammaproteobacteria; order Burkholderiales; family Nitrosomonadaceae; genus Nitrosomonas. The sequence goes on from JALRCN010000175.1 coordinate 2,185, forward strand.
CGCTTATGCACCGAGCGCGGCGTGATTTGATGTTGCTGATTATGCTGCAATTGCTTTTGGCGTCTGCGATCGGTTTCATCAATGGCGACGCGCATCGATTTGGTGATGCGGTCGGCGTAAAGAATCGCGGTGCCGTTGATATGGCGCGCAGCCCGACCTATGGTTTGGATCAGCGACCGCTCCGAACGCAGGAAACCTTCCTTGTCGGCGTCCAAAATCGCGACCAGCGATACTTCCGGAATATCCAATCCTTCGCGCAGCAAGTTAATGCCCACGAGCACATCGAATTGTCCCAAGCGCAAATCGCGGATAATCTCGACGCGCTCGACGGTATCGATATCCGAATGCAGATAGCGCACTTTGATGCCGTGATCGGAAAAATAATCGGTTAAATCCTCGGACATACGCTTGGTCAATGTCGTTACCAGCACGCGTTCATTCTTGGCGGTGCGTAAATTGACTTCCGACATCAAATCGTCGACTTGCGTTGCCACCGGGCGCACTTCGATGACCGGATCGATCAATCCGGTAGGCCGCACCACTTGTTCCACTACTTGGCCGCTGTGCCGGTTTTCATAATCTGCCGGTGTCGCGGACACGAACACGGCTTGCGGCATTCTTCTCTCAAACTCTTCGAAGCGCAATGGCCGATTATCCAAGGCGGAAGGCAAACGGAAGCCGTAATTAACCAGATTTTCCTTGCGCGAACGGTCGCCACGGAACATGCCGCCGATTTGCGGCACGGTGACATGGCTCTCGTCGATGATCATCAGCGCGTTGGCCGGCAAATAATCGAGCAGCGTAGGAGGCGGTTCGCCGGGTTTCTTGCCGGAAAGATGGCGCGAATAATTTTCAATACCCTTGCAGAAACCCAATTCGTTGAGCATTTCCAGGTCGAAACGCGTGCGCTGTTCCAAGCGTTGCGCTTCCACCAGCCGGTTTTCCCGATAAAAATAATCCAAACGTTCGCGCAATTCGGTTTTGATGGTCTCCATTGCACGCAATGTGGTGCTGCGTGGCGTCACATAATGGCTCGACGGATAAACGGTGAAGCGCGATAGGTTTTGCAGCAGCCGTCCGGTCAGCGGATCGAATAACGACAGGCTGTCGACTTCATCGTCGAACAACGATACTCGTAATGCCGCTTCGGAGTTTTCCGCCGGAAACACATCGATCACATCGCCCCGGACGCGAAACACGCCGCGCTTGAACTCCAATTCGTTGCGCTCGTATTGCATTTCGGTCAGGCGCTTGATGGCGTCGCGCTGGGAAATTTTCTCGCCGCGGCGCAAGTGCAAAATCATGCCGTGATAATCGACTGGATCGCCGATACCGTAAATGCATGACACGGTAGCGACGATGATGACGTCGTCGCGTTCCAGCAAGGATTTCGTTGCTGATAAGCGCATTTGCTCGATATGTTCGTTGATGCTGGAATCTTTTTCTATGAACAAATCGCGCGCTGGCACGTAGGCTTCGGGTTGGTAGTAATCGTAGTACGAAACGAAATACTCGATTGCATTTTCGGGGAAAAATTCGCGCATTTCGGCGTAAAGCTGCGCCGCCAGGGTTTTATTGGGCGCCATCACGATTGCCGGTCGACCCAGACGCGCAATCATGTTGGCAATGGTGTACGTTTTGCCGGAACCGGTCACGCCCAGCAGCGTTTGAAATGCCAAGCCATCATGAATGCCATCGACCAATTGCGTAATCGCTGTTGGCTGATCGCCTGCCGGGAGAAAGGCTTGATGTAATTTATAAGGGCTATTGGGGAAGGTTGCGATCACAGGTATAATTCCGGTTCAGAAGTGTTTTGCCGTACCATTTTAACATGCCGGTTTACCTAATTTAGTGCGAGGATTTTTGTGGAACTCTCTAAACGCGTTCAAGCCATCAAGCCATCACCCACTCTTGCCGTTACCGCCCGCGCCGCAAAACTGAAAGCGGAAGGCAAGGACATTATCGGATTGGGCGCCGGGGAACCCGATTTCGACACGCCGCAGCATATTAAAGACGCCGCGATTGCTGCCATCAATAAAGGCCAGACCAAATATACGCCGGTCGGCGGCACGCCGGGTTTGAAAAACGCCATCGTGGCGAAGTTCAAGCGCGAGAACAATTTCGATTTCGAGCCCAAGCAAATTTTGGTTTCTTGCGGCGGCAAGCAAAGCTTTTTTAATTTGGTGCTGTCGGTCATCAATCCGGGCGACGAGGTTATCATTCCTGCACCGTATTGGGTCTCTTATCCAGATATCGTGCTGATCGCCGAAGGAAGGCCGGTTTTTATCAATACCGGTATCGAGCAAAATTTCAAGATTTCCGCGCAACAATTGGAAGCCGCGATCACGCCTAAAACCAAAATGTTCGTCATCAACAGCCCGAGCAATCCGTCGGGTGCGGTTTATACGACCGACGAACTGAAAGCATTAGGTGCGGTGCTGCGCAAATATCCGAAAATTCTGATTGCGACCGACGATATGTACGAGCATATTCTGCTGTCGGGGCAGCGTTTTATGAATATCGTCAACGCTTGCCCGGATTTGCTGCCAAGAACCGTGGTATTGAATGGCGTATCGAAGGCTTATTCGATGACGGGATGGCGGATCGGCTATTGCGGCGGCCCGGCGTCTATCATCACCGCGATGGAAAATATTCAATCGCAAAGCACGTCGAACCCCAGTTCGATTTCGCAAGCGGCCGCCGAAGCTGCACTCAACGGCGATCAAAGCTGCATGGATCCGATGATTGCGGCGTTCAAGGAACGCAACATTTTTGTTACTGAGCAATTGAATCAGATGAACGGCGTGCGCTGTTTGCTATCAGAAGGTGCGTTTTATGCATTCGCCGATGTTCGTCAATCTATTGCCGATTTATTCAGTAGGCAGTTGATCGGCGCGCAAGACGATATTGCGTATAGCGAGTATTTGCTGGTAAATGCAGGTGTGGCTGTCGTTCCAGGCTCCGCCTTCGGTTGCGACGGTTATGTTCGTTTATCGTTTGCAACCTCGATGGAGAACCTGAAGCAAGCGTTAAGCCGTATTAAAAACGTATTGAAATAATTGGACGAGAGTCTTTTTTGTTATTGCTTAATGCAATTTAGCTGCTTCGGCTGCTTTCTTGGTTTTGCCCGCACGCGATGGAATATTGCACAAACCGCACACGTGGTTTGAATGGATTTCGAGCGAATGCACTACAAAATTGCCTTTGCAACTGACGCAAGGCTTGACGCTCAGTACGTTGCTTTCAACGAATCGCACCAAAGTCCAAGCGCGCGTCAAGCTTAAAACCTTTTCCAGTT
>JALRCN010000083.1 GCA_023257295.1 Nitrosomonas sp.
TTGATCGACAATACCATGTTCAAACCATCCAGAGAGCAAGCGCGCCGATTGTTTTTCGAAACGTGGCGCAAATACCGCCAGCGTGAAATTTTATCCGGCATCGAAACCATCGCGCTCGAAGTGATACTAATGCACCCGGAATACCATGACATCCTTGCCGATGCGGAGCGTTATCTGGATAAGGATTATTTGCCCGAAGCCGGCGACACCAATCCGTTTTTACACATGAGCATGCATGTTGCGATAAAAGAGCAGATGTCGATCGATCAGCCGATTGGCATTTGCAAACGATTTGACCTTTTGCGGCAAAAAACGGGGAATGAGCACGATGCTACGCATCGGATCATGGAATGTCTGGCGGAAATGATCTGGCATGCTCAACGAAACAAAACCGCACCGGACGCCGTCATTTATTTTGACTGCCTAGATCGGCAGCTTAATTGATTAAACCGAAATAACCAATGGAAACGGGACAAGGCCATGATGACTTTGTCCCGTTAGGAAACTTTTAGGTACAAATAAAGCGGATTATTTGTTTGAATTCAGGGTGCCTGACTGGCGTGAATAGTAGAAAGCCAGGTTTTCGATATCGGCTGTGCTCAAACTTGCCGCCATTCCATTCATAATCGGATCGTTCCGGGTACCGGATTTATAGTCTTTCAATACTTTTTCAATATAAGTTCTGTACTGACCGCCGATTTTAGGGAAATTAGGTGCAGGGCTATTGCCATCGGCACCGTGGCACGATGCGCATGCCTCAGCCGCTTTGCTTTTTCCGGCTTCAAGATCCGCAGCGATTACATGACTGGATAGCATCAAAGCTACACCGCTCAATGCGGCTATTACATAATTCTTCATAATTCGTTCCTTGCGTAAATGACTTAATTAGTTTTTAGAATAATAAGCGGCAAAGTCTTCTATATCCTGCTGAGATAACGTTTTAGCAAGACCTGTCATTGTTGGGTGACTGCGCGTACCGTTCTTGTAACCTTCCAATGCCTTAACGATGTATTCAGCATGTTGTCCGCCTAACTTAGGAACATGATATGCGGTTGGAAAAGCCGTTTTGTAATTAGGAATTCCATGGCAGCCTTCGCACATGGAGAGTTTTTCTTTTGCTGCTACCGCATCACCTGCTGCTTGAGTTACGCCTGTAAACGCAAAAAGCATACCCAAGGCAAGTAATAAATTTATAACCAATTTTTGTTTCATGTAAGCCTCCTTCTCTCAAAAGTTGAACTTTAAACGATGCGCTCGATTTGGTCAATGAATAGTGTGAGCATGTCCATGTTGTTTATAGGGAAATTGCCGTTCAAACGCTACGCTTTCAGTGTAGATCTCGATTCTCTAATTCTTCCCATCGTGCAAGACAGTCCGTCAGCTCCGTTTCAATCGCAGCGAAGCGTGTTTGCAAGGTTGTCGCTTCTTCCGGGTTGTCGCGAAAAATCATTGAATTATTTAAACGCAACAAAATATTCGCTTGTTCTTGTTCCAGTGCATCAATTTTACCAGGTAATGCTTCAAGCTCCCGCATTTCTTGGTAACTCGGTTTTTTTGCTCGTGCAGTTCTGGACGATTTTGAGGCACTGGCTGGTGAATTATCCGATTGCTTGGATAAAATCTTCGTCTGATTGCTATTATCTTCGAATTGTTTTACACGGATCCAATCTTCATAACCACCAATATATTCACATATTTTTCCATTTCCTTCAAATGCAATTACCTGGGTTACCACGTTATCCAAAAATTCCCGGTCGTGACTGACCAGAAATAATGTACCCATATACTCCTGCAATAAGGTTTCAAGCAATTCCAGCGTCTCAATATCCAAATCGTTGGTCGGCTCATCCAGCACCAACACATTCGCGGGACGGGCAAACAATCGCGCCAGCAACAATCGATTCCGCTCCCCGCCCGAAAGCGATTTGACTGGCGAGCGCGCTCGTTCCGGTGCAAACAGGAAGTCTTCCAAGTAACTGATCACATGTTTGCGTTTGCCGCTGATTTCGATGAAATCCGATCCCGGACTAATGGTATCCGTCAGCACCATTTCCTCATCGAGCTGTTCCCGCATTTGATCGAAATAGGCCACAGCCAATTTGGTGCCCTGCTGAATTTCGCCGGAATCCGGTTGCAGCTCGCCCAGGATCAATTTCAGCAGCGTAGATTTCCCAGCGCCATTCGGCCCCAGCAACCCCACCCGGTCACCGCGCAGAATGCGGCAGGAAAAGTTATCGATGATCGTTTTATCGCCGTAGCGCTTACTGACATTCTCCAGCTCGGCAACCAGCTTGCCCGAACGCTCTCCTGCATCAAGACTGATATTCGCCTTGCCGACCTTATCCCGCCGCGCCGCACGCTCCAGCCGCAACAATTCCAGGCGGCGCACCCGGCCTTCATTTCTGGTACGCCGCGCTTCGATCCCTTTGCGTATCCAGACTTCCTCCTGCGCCAGCACTTTATCGAATTTCTGGTTGTGTATCGCCTCCACTTCCAGCATATCGGCTTTCTTCTGCTGATAATCGGAAAATTTTCCGGGGAAAGACGCCAGATTGCCGCGATCCAATTCAATAATCCTTGTTGCCACATTATCCAGAAAACGCCGATCATGCGTGACAAACAAAATACTGCCGGTAAACGCCTGCAAAAACTCCTCGAGCCATTCAATAGACGACAAATCCAGATGATTGGTCGGCTCATCCAATAA